>JAYVEE010000099.1:0-5634 GCA_043749005.1 Polaromonas sp.
CTCGGCGCTTTTATTGCAGGCATGCTGATATCCGAGACCGAATTCAAGCACCAGGTTGAGACCGACATTCGCCCATTTCATGATGTGCTGCTGGGCCTGTTTTTCATCAGTATTGGCATGATGCTGGACTGGCACATCGTGCTGGAGCGCTGGTCACTGGTGCTGCTGCTGGCCACGCTACCCGTCGTTTTCAAGCTGGTCATGATCACAGCGCTGGCGCGCATGCTGGGCGGAACATCAGGCACGTCCCTGCGCACCGGGCTGTACCTGGCACAGGCTGGGGAGTTTGGTTTTGTGCTGCTCAGCCTGGCCAACGAAAGTCGCCTGGTGCCGCCCGATTTGCTGAATCCGATTTTGGCCAGCATGGTGCTGTCTATGCTGGCTACGCCCTTTATTATTTCGTACAGCAACCCGATTGTGATGAAGCTGGTATCCAGTGAGTGGCTGCAGCAGTCGCTGCAAATGACATCGATCGCGCGCAAGTCCATCAACGCCAACAAACACGTCATCATTTGCGGCTACGGGCGCTGTGGGCAAAATTTGGGCCACATGCTGGAGCAGGAAGGTATTCAGTACATGGCGCTTGACCTCGACCCCGACCGCGTGCGCCAGGCTGCGAGTGCGGGCGACTCGGTGGTGTTTGGTGATGCCGTCCGTTTGCAATCGCTGATGGCAGCGGGTCTGGCGCGCGCCAGCGCGGTGGTGGTGACATACCTTGATACCGCCAGTGCACTTAAGGTGCTGGCCAATGTTCGCGCCCACGCGCCCACGGTACCCGTCATTGTGCGCACGGTCGATGACCACGACCTGGAAAAATTGCAGGCTGCAGGCGCGACTGAGGTGGTGCCTGAAGCGATTGAAGGCAGCCTGATGCTGGCCAGCCATGCACTGGCGCTCGTCGGCGTGCCGATGCGGCGCGTGATTCGTGTGGTGCAAGATCAGCGCGATGCGCGCTATAACCTGCTGCGCGGCTACTTTCGCGGGGCCGACGACGACACCGTGAACGAGCAGGATGAAGAACGCCTGGCCACCGTTACCCTGCCGCTGGGTAACAAATTGCAGGGTAAGCCGCTCTCGTCGCTGGTACTGCACACGGTTGGCGTACGGGTGGTCAGCTTGCGCCGCAGCAACGGCAAGGCGCTGGAACCACTTGACCATGCGTTGCTCGAAAGTGGCGACACGCTGGTACTGTCGGGCAAACCTGAAGCGCTGGCCGTGGCTGAAGATAAATTGCTGCGAGGCCGCAGCGCTAAAGGAACTGCATGATGAACCCTTTCACCCGCCGCCGTACGCTTCAAACCCTGCTGGCAGCCAGCGCATTACCCACACTTGGCAGCTATGCACAAAGCCCGTCCGACGTCGCTGTGCTGCTCCGCGAAGGCGGTTGCGTGCTGATGCTGCGCCATGCACAAACCGAAGCGGGCATTGGCGACCCGCCCAATTTTCAGTTGAGCCAATGCAGTACCCAGCGCAATTTAAGCGACGAAGGCCGCGCCCAGTCAACGCGCATCCGCCAATGGTTCACCACTCGCAAGCTGGCTGCAAGCAGCGTTCAGTCAAGCGCCTGGTGCCGCTGCAAGGACACAGCCACGCTCGCATTTGGCGGCTACGACCTGTTGCCCGCGCTGAACTCAACCTTTGACAGCCGCGCGAGCCAGGCAGCGCAAATTGAGGCTATGCTGGAGCGGCTCAAAGCCATACGTGCAGACCAGTTTGAAGTGTGGGTGACGCACCAAGTCAACATCAGTGCGCTGACAGGAGAAGGGCCTGCGATGGGCGAGGCGTTTGTTGTCAAGCTGACGACTACTGGGTCAGCAGGATCACCAGGCCGGATACTGGCACGGACCAGCTTTGTTTAATTCGCTATTATTTAAATAGCGTTTTACCCAGGCTTTTATTGGGCGAAAGCTGATATGACACTTAAAAACGGCTTTCATGCCGATTTTCAATGTGCTCAGCTTTTCATTCAGCGCAACTCACCATACTGCGTTGCGCTCAGTGCAGGCGCGGCGGATGAATCGGGCATTTCGGTGTCTTCAAAACCTGTGATCAAGGTGAACGAGCGGAGACCGCTTCGACTTTTACCAGTGCCATCGGGCGTTGCCGGATTATGCGCTGATGCGGCCACCAGCGCCAGCTTGAAAGCCGCCATTTCGTCATCATGAATCGGGTCATAACGCTGTGCGCCAGGCTGTTTGACGGCTGGCCTGACAACCTCTAGTGGAAGGGGCTGGGACCCAGGCGCAGCTGGCTGCCTGGTGGCAGATTTGACGGCATTGATGCCAACAGGTAGGTTGTCCGTACGCCAATAAACCGATGTCACATAAATGCTGAACAAGCTTTTGGCGGTGCTGATCAAAAGGGTTTCAATTTCGGTCAGCTTGACGGCCTGGCTACCCAATTCCGGCGCCACGTCCATCATCACCAAAAATTGGTCTCCGCGCTGGTCCAGTGAGAGTACCTTGAATTTATAACTGGCCGACAACACACCGGCCCGGGTCATGCATTCCCGAATTGCTACATACAGTTGTTCGCGCCGGGCGTGGCGCTTGACCTTACGATCCACCAGCTGAGCGTCGGGTAAAAGCTCTGGTTTGTTCGCAGAAGGCAACATTTTGTCCTTCATTTGGCCAGGCTTGCTACTGCGCTGCGGCTGGGCGCTTTCCGGCATTGCCTTTTTGGCGGCGCCGGACATTCTCGAAAACCAGTTGAACAAAGACATATTTAATTTTCTAAAAATGAGTCCCTCGCTAGGCTCATGGCATCAGCTACATTGCTGCTAGCACTCTATTGACGCATAAAAACCGGTTGGGATGTTGCCGTATGGCCGGCAAATCAAACCGCCAGTCAAACGCTTCCTGATCAACCAAATTAAGTGTAGGGCAATAAACCGTAAACAGGTTGTTCAAGTAGGCGTGGGGTGAGGCGAAGCTCATGTTACAGCCGCGCGCTTGGGGCTAATGTAAAGCCGCTTGGCTATTACCGCACCCAAGGCCAGGGTCATCTCGAGCGCTATCGCGCAGTGCCGGTTGGATAATTCCAGAAATCGCATGGGATTCAAACACCACAGTTTGCAGTCGCCCGAGGCTTGTACGGTGGCATTGCGCGGCTGATGTGAAAAGAAAGCCCCCTCGCCAACCACGCCTCCGGAGCTGACGAGTGCCATGCGGATGCGCGATTTGTCATCTTCGTAGTGCACGCTAAGTGTTCCACTTTCAACAAAATACAGCGTTCTGTCGACAGCGCCTTGCTCGATCAGCTTTTGGCCGCTGCCAAGGGCAAAAGGCTGCATGTACGCCGCCAAAATTTCCCAGTCTGCCGCGCTGAATTTGCAGTTAAGTGCATCGCTTGCGTGGCAATGGGCTACGGCCTGAGCGAGACCCTGAATATCAAAACGAGGGATGCCGGGTAAGGGTACATTCATAATCCATGACGGTAATCGTGAAGCCGCCGATCTAGCAAGAGGTGTTAACGCCCGCTTACCTCTGATACATCTATCGGCATTTTTAAGACTGTTCGACCTATTTGCCAATGCAGAATTTGGAGAATATCTCACCCAGCAAATCGTCCGGTGTGAATTGCCCGGTGATCTCGCTCAAATGCAGCTGCGCTTGACGCAGATCTTCAGCCAGCAAGTCCAGCGCCGGGCTGGTGGCGTGGAGTTGAAGCGCCGCTCTGGTCAACTGATCGTCAACTTTGCCCAAAGCCCGCACATGCCGCTCCCGCGCCATAAAGAGCCCTTCAGGCGCTGACTGCCAACCGACGGTGCGCAGCAGTTGCTCACGCAAGTTTTGCAGGCCGTGGCCAGTTTTGGCTGAAATCACCACACCAACTGTGTCTGACGGGGGCGCAGCGTCGGACTTGTTCCAGACATCGATAATCGGCGTTTTCGGGGATAGTTTTAATGCTAAAGCCGCCTGGATTTGGGCGTCAGCTGCTATGTAATCTGCAGCTTTTTGTTGTGTGAGATCATGTAAAAACAATACTGCGTCAGCAGTTTGTATTTCTGTCCAAGCGCGTTCAACGCCTATTTTTTCAACTTCGTCCAGCGCCTCGCGCAGGCCTGCGGTGTCCACCACATGCAGCGGTACGCCGTCAATTTGAATCAGTTGCGAGACCTTGTCGCGGGTAGTGCCGGCTATGGGCGTAACAATGGCCAGCTCGGCCCCGGCCAATGCATTGAGCAGCGAGCTTTTACCCGCATTGGGTTGCCCGGCAATGACCACCTTGATGCCTTCTCGCAGGATGCTGCCTTGTTTTGCGTTGCGCATCACCGTTGCCAATGTGGTCTGCAAACGTTGCAATTGGCCTTGCGCATCGGCTTTTTGCAAAAAATCAATGTCCTCTTCAGGGAAATCCAGCGTGGCTTCAACCAGCATCCGCAAGTGAGTCAATTGCGACAACAGTGCGTTAACAGCCTTTGAAAATTCACCCGACATCGACCGCGCAGCAGAGCGCGCAGCAGTTTCGGTGCTGGCGTCAATCAAATCGGCAATCGCTTCGGCCTGTGCCAAATCGATCTTGTCATTTAGAAAAGCACGTTCGGTAAATTCTCCCGGCTGCGCGACACGCAAGGCGGGCAGCGCTTGCAGGCAGCGCGCCAACAGCAACTGCAACACCACAGGCCCCCCGTGGGCTTGCAATTCCAGCACGTCCTCACCCGTGTATGAATGCGGCGCAGGGAAATAAATTGCCAATCCTTTATCGATGGCATCGCCGGCTGCATCCAGAAACGGCAGATAAGTAGCCAGACGCGGCTGCAAAACCTGGTTGCAAACCGCCGCGATCACAGGGCTCAGGTTTTTGCCCGACACCCGCACCATTCCTACCGCACCGCGCCCAGGGGCAGTAGCGATGGCAACGATCGGTTCGTGGTGGCGGGCAAGCATGCGGCTGCGGTGTTAATAAAAAAGGCCGCTGAGCGGCCTTTTTCTGCTTATTTGAATTTGGGTAGATTAAATTGCGGCGGTACACCCATGCGCGTGTTGATCACCCACTGCTGCGCAATCGAGAGGATGTTGTTGGTGATCCAGTACAGCACCAGGCCGGACGGGAAAAAGAAGAACATCACGCTGAAGACCAGCGGCATGAACCACATCAGCTTGGCCTGCATGGGATCTGGAGGCGCTGGATTCAGCGCGGTTTGCAGCATGGTCGTCAGCGTCATGACTACGGGCAAAATAAAATACGGGTCTGGTGCTGACAAATCTTTGATCCACAAGGTCCACGGCGCGCCGCGCATTTCAACGCTCGATAGCAGCACCCAGTACAGCGCAATAAACACCGGGATTTGTATCATGATGGGGAAGCAGCCACCCATCGGGTTGACTTTTTCATCCTTGTAAATCTTCATCATCTGCTGCTGCATTTCTTGCGGCTTGTCTTTAAGCCGCTCGCGCATTTCCATGATTTTTGGATTAATGGCTTTCATTTTGGCCATACTGGCATAAGCCTTGGCATTCAGCCAGTAAAACGCGATTTTGAGCAGCAATACCAGCGCCACAATGGACCAGCCCCAGTTTTGAATGAGGCCATGCAATTTGTCGAGCAACCAATACAGCGGCTTGGCTAAAATCGTTAACCAGCCATAGTCTTTGACCAGCTCCAGGCCAGGCGACAGCTTTTCAAGCATGT
>JAYVEE010000100.1:0-5518 GCA_043749005.1 Polaromonas sp.
ACATCCAAACCACGCGCGGCTACGTCGGTTGCCACCAAAACTTGGACACGCCCATCACGGAACGCCATCAACCGGCGATTGCGAAGGCCCTGACCCAGCGCGCCGTGCAGCGCTACAGCACTGAAGCCATCTTGCACCAGATCATTCGCCAGGCCGTCGCATTCAACCTGCGTGCAGGCAAACACAATGGCTTGATTGATTGTTGTGTCGCGCAGCAAGTGATCGAGTAGCTTGCGCTTGTGCGTCATGTTGTCTGCCCAGTGCAGTGACTGGGTAATCGACGCATGCTTTTCATGCGGCGAATCAATTTCAACGCGCTGCGGCTGGCGCATCACGCGCGTTGCCAGTTGCATGATGCGCGGCGCAAACGTGGCGCTGAACATCATGGTCTGCTTGCGCTCAATCGTCAGCTGATTAACTTCGGTCAGGTCGTCGGCAAAGCCAAGATCGAGCATGCGGTCAGCCTCGTCAACCACCAAAAATTGCACTTGGTCAAGTTTGATCTGCATGCTGCGCTGCAGGTCAAGCAAACGGCCTGGCGTAGCGACCACCAGGTTGGCGTTTTGCAGTTTGGCAATTTGCAGCTGGTACGGGATACCGCCCACCACGTTTGCAATGCGCAGTCCACGGCAATGGCGCACCAAGTCAATTGCATCAGCGCAAACCTGTTGGGCCAGCTCACGTGTCGGGCACAAAATCAGCGCGCCAGGCGTGGCAGCTTTAAAGTTGCGCATGTTGGTCGGGTCTTTGCGCTTTGGCTTTTTGGCGGGCGCTTCGCCGCGAGCAACCGCTTCGGCAGACAAGCGCTCAAACTCGGCCCGCTCAAAGCGCTCGGCTTCCTCTTGCTGCTTGAGCAGCGTGTGCAGAACGGGCAATAAAAACGCAGCGGTTTTACCGCTACCGGTCTGGCTGGACACCAGCAAGTCGGTGAACTTGGCCTTTTTATCGACGTTGTCATCATCAAGCGCCTGCATAGCCTTGGGTATGGTGGCCATTTGCACAGCGGTAGGCTGGGTAAACCCCATGTCTGCTACGGCTTGAAGCAGCTCTTTGGCCAAACCCAGCTTTACAAAGCCATTTGGCTCAGGTGCGATAACGTCCAGAGAAGTTTCCTCAATACCTGAGGCTTCTGTAAAGTCAGGTGCGTTGGAAAAGTCGGGCGTACCGGAATTTTCGGTATCAAAATTTGTCTCGGCAAAAGAATCGCCTCGAACTTCAAAGGAATCAGTCATGTTTTTCTCACTAAATGTACGCATGCCTGTTCAGCTGCTAGCGCGTTTGTGACGTGAAGCAGCAGAACTTGCACGGCTCGCTGTTGCGGGCCGCTTCGTTCATGGTTAATAAAACATCAACCATCAAACGAATTTGCGAATCAGGTCAAAGAAATTGCCTAAAGCGGTGACTCACTGAAGGAGTCTACAAGTGTGAGGTAGATGTACAAATGGTTTGCACCCTGTGCCTGACCAAGTCATCGAATATAGCACAGGTACGGGTATTTACCAAGACTTCCGCTCAGAATCATGAAAGTTAAACAAGTTTTACGCCAGTTTTAGCCTGCAACGCTTCCAGCGTCACGTCATTCGCCAGTTCCACAACTTTCAACCCTTCAGGCGTCACATCCATCACCGCCAAGTCAGTGATGATGCGATCAACAACGCCCACTCCCGTTAACGGAAGCGTGCAATGCGGCAAAATTTTCATGTCTTCAGTACCGTCTTTTTTGCGTGCCACATGCTCCATCAAGATAATGACTCGCTTGACGCCAGCGACCAAATCCATCGCTCCGCCCATGCCTTTGACCATCTTGCCGGGAATCATCCAGTTGGCCAAGTCGCCTTTTTCACTGACTTGCATCGCGCCCAAAATACTCAGGTTAATTTTGCCGGCGCGAATCATGCCAAATGACTGATCAGAGCCAAAAATGGATGAGCCCTTGATCGTCGTCACGGTCTGTTTGCCAGCGTTGATCAAGTCGGCGTCGACCTGGTCTTCAATTGGAAACGGGCCAATGCCCAACATGCCGTTTTCAGATTGCAGCCACACCTCAATGTCAGGGCTCACATGGTTGGCCACCAGTGTGGGTATACCGATGCCGAGATTGACGTAAAAACCGTCTTGCAGTTCCTGAGCAGCCCGCGCTGCCATTTGATCTTGTGTCCAAGCCATGTTTATGCTCCCGCTTTTTCAGTAGTTATCTCAGTAACGGTACGTTTTTCAATGCGTTTTTCGGGCGTTGGGTTACACACGATGCGGTGTACATAAATGCCGGGCAGGTGAATCTGGTCAGGCGGCATAAAACCAGTTTCAACCACTTCTTCCACCTCAACAATACAGACCTTGCCTGCCATGGCAACAGCCGGGTTGAAATTACGAGCCGTCAGTCGAAATTGAAGGTTGCCAGACTGGTCTGCACGCCAGGCTTTGACGAGTGAAACATCGGGCAGCAGTGCGCGCTCCATCACGTAGGTTTCACCATCGAACTCGCGCAACTCTTTGCCCTCAGCCACCAGCGTACCAACGCCAGTTTTGGTAAAGAATGCCGGGATACCCGAACCGCCAGCACGCAGCTTTTCAGCCAGCGTGCCTTGTGGCGTGAATTCAAGTTCAAGCTCACCTGCCAGGTATTGGCGCTCAAACTCCTTGTTCTCACCAACATAACTGGCAATCATTTTTTTTATTTGGCGCGTCTCCAGCAATTTGCCCAAGCCAAAACCATCAACCCCGGCATTGTTTGAGATGACTGTCAGATTTTGCACATCGCTGTCTTTGAGCGCTTCAATCAAAGCCTCAGGAATGCCGCACAGGCCAAAGCCGCCAACAGCGAGCAATTGGCCGTCTTGAACAACGCCTTTGAGGGCCTCGTTGGCATTAGGGAAAATTTTTTTCACCGAAAGTCTCCTTTGTGATTTATCAACCAACGCATAAAGCAACCGATAGGTTACTACGAGTTAAAACACGAGCTTTAAACAGCTTTAGTCATATCGTCAACGAGTAGTGCGCGCGCCAGCCTCGCGACGCCGTCCTGGATTTTTCCTATATCAGCGGTGGCAAAACTCAGCCTGAAGGTTGCGGCATCAGGATTCGCAGCATAAAAAGGCACGCCTGGCACAAATGCAACACCTTGTTCTATTGCACGCTTGGCAAACTCGCTGGCATCTGAAATTTTTCCACCCTTGCCTGTCAGGCGCGCCCAGAAAAACAGGCCGCCTTGCGGCTGCGTAAACTCGACTGCATCGCCCATCTCGCGCGTGAGCGCATCACACATTGCCTTGGCACGCTTTGCATACACAGATCGCACGTTGGCCAGTGTGGCAGGCAGACGACCAGCTTTGAGGTATTGCGCGGCAGTAGCCTGCGCAAACGTACTCGTGTGAGCATCACTGAACTGCTTGCACATGGTGGCCTTGGCCAGCAGCTCGGGCTGAGCCACCATCCAGCCAACACGCAGGCCGGGCGACAAAACTTTCGACAGGGAACCGCAATACGCAATCAAATCGCGGCTGCCGGGCACGCTACCGGACAGTGCCAGTAAAGAAGGAGGCGGTGCCTCATGAAAGTACAAATCACCATAAGGGTCGTCTTCAACAATCAGCGTGTTGTATCTGACGGCTAGCTCCAGCACTTTTTTGCGCCGCTCCAGGCTGAGCAATGCGCCACTGGGGTTGCCAAAAGTAGGGATCAAATACACAAATTTGGGTTTGTGCTCGGCAATCAACTTTTCAAGCGCATCCGTATTAACGCCTTGGCCGTCGCAGGGGGCGCTTATCAGCTGGGCCCCATACAGCCTGAAGCACTGGATGGTGGCTAAAAAGGTTGGGCCTTCAACGATTACCTTGTCGCCTGGCGAAATCATGGTCTTGCCCAGCAAATCAAGTGCTTGCTGGCTGCCTGTCGTGACGATCAATTCATTGGCAGTTAATGTCGCGCCCTTTGTAGCCATAAACCTGGCCAGCTCTTCGCGCAACGGCCCAAAACCTTCGGTTGCGCCGTATTGCAATGCCGCGCCTGGGTCGTCAGCGAGCGCTTTGCATGCTGCGTCTTTGATGCCCTCAACATCAAACATGGCAGGGTCTGGAAAGCCGCCCGCAAAGCTGATAATGCCAGGCTTGCCCAGCAGCTTGAATAGCTCACGAATAGCGGACGTTTCAACGTTGTTCAAACGGGTGGCGAATGACAATGACATGTAAAGTTGAGCCTATGAAAAAAGAAAATGTTGTGTTGTTTTTCGCCACCCTCAAGGCAGCCAATCCACAGCCTGTGACCGAACTTGAATATACCAGCGTGTTTGAATTATTGACTGCAGTGCTGCTGTCTGCCCAGGCCACAGATGTAAGTGTGAACAAAGCCACACGCAGGCT
Organism: Polaromonas sp.; assembly: GCA_043749005.1. GTDB lineage: Bacteria > Pseudomonadota > Gammaproteobacteria > Burkholderiales > Burkholderiaceae_C > Polaromonas. The sequence goes on from JAYVEE010000100.1 coordinate 4,359, forward strand.
TTTTCCAGTCGCCAACACGCCACAGGCGATTCTGGATTTAGGGCTGCAACAACTTGAAGCGCATATCAAAACCATTGGCCTTTTTCATAGCAAGGCCAAGCATTTGCTGCAAACCAGCCAAATGCTGGTTGAGTTGCACAGCGGCGTTGTTCCGCGCTCGCGTGAGGCGCTTGAAGCGCTGCCGGGCGTAGGTCGGAAAACAGCGAATGTGGTGTTGAATTCGGCTTTTGGCGAAGCCACCATGGCAGTAGACACGCACATCTTTCGCATGGGTAACCGTACCGGGCTAGCACCGGGTAAAACACCACTTGAAGTGGAATTGAAAATGCTTAAACGTATTCCCCGCGAATACCTTGTAGACGCACACCACTGGCTGATATTGCATGGGCGTTATGTGTGTACAGCCCGCAAGCCGCGCTGTTGGGAATGTGCGGTAAGCAGCTATTGCAGCTTCAAATTTAAAACACCTGCACCTTAATCGCCACTGTTTCCAAAGCTATTTCAATAACTGTCTTTGAGCTGGGCAATGTGAGCGCTTCGGCCTGGCCTGGACATCCGCAAACACCAACTTTTCTGCTTCGCCTCAACCAGCACAGCGCACACACTAAATCACAGGCCAGGCCAGCTTCCCACTCGCATCCATGTGCGTCAGGTACACCCGCAGATCAAACTCGTACTGGTGGTACTGGGGTTCCATGTAGGTGCAGAGCTTGTAAAAATCCTTGTCGTGCTCTTTTTCCTTGATGTGCGCCAACTCATGGACAGTGATCATGCGCAAAAACTCGTCGGGCACTTCCTTGAACAGTGATGACACGCGTATTTCGCGTTTGGCTTTTAGCTTGTTACCTTGTATACGGCTGATTTGCGTGTGAGTGCCAAGCGCATGGGCAATGACTTGTAGCCGGTTGTCAAAGGCTACTTTTGACAGCGGCTCGGAGCTGCGCAAAAACTCGTTTTTAAGTGTCATTACGTAGTCATACAGCGCCTTGTCGGTACGCACGCTGTGCATGCGCGGGTATTTTTTGAGCAGCATGTCGCCCAGCTTGCCCTGGTTTTGCAGTTGCAGCACTTGCGATTGCAGGCTTTCGGGGTAGGCGTTAAGGTATTTCAAGGCACTTGGTTTCAGGTTTTTAAAATTATCTTCCACCAATGACTGTATC
>JAYVEE010000101.1:0-5488 GCA_043749005.1 Polaromonas sp.
GCAAAATCAATCTGCTCAAGCATTGCTGTTGGCTCGCTTTGACTGTCCATAGGCGGCAACTCGTTAAGCGAGCCCACACCCAGATCATCCAGAAATTGCTTGGTCGTTGCATAAAGCGCAGGCCTGCCAACTGTTTCACGATGACCGATGACATCAACCCATCCCCTGTCCTCGAGCTGCTTGAGTATCAGACTATTGATGGTAACGCCGCGAATATCCTCCATGTCGCCACGGGTAACTGGCTGTCGATAGGCGATGATGGCCAGTGTTTCAAGCGTGGCTCGCGTGTATCGCGGTGGCTTTTCAGGATGTAACCTGTCCAGGAACTCGCGCATGTTCGGACGGCTTTGAAAGCGCCAGCCTGTGGCAACTTGAATCAGCTCCACACCGCGATCCAACCAATCATTTTGCAGGTCTTCAAGCAACAATTTTATGCTGTCAAGATTTAGTGCGCCGTTAAACAAAACACTCATATCCCGCAGCGGCAAGGGCTGCTGTGAGCAAATTAGCGCTGTTTCAAGGACGCGTTTGGCATCCAGCGTATTCATGGTTTGAATTTGTAATTCGGTCGGAAAAATGAACTTGAAGAAACACTCTTGGCGGGTGTTAGAAAAACTTTACAGCTGCACTTATTCGAAATACTGCACCGTTTAGCCGTGGCTGAAACCTTTTAAAAGTCAAGATTCAATGGCTTGATTGTAACTTAGACCCATTTGGTGCAAAGCTATTTGAATGTCAGCTGAAACAAGTGATTTAAAACGCATCAATTCGCCTGTAACGGGATGCTCAAAAGCCAGTTCACAGGCGTGTAAAGCTTGTCTGTGCAAGCCCCCCGCCATTGAACCGCCGTACAGGTCGTCAGACAGCAACGCGTGCCCTAAAGCCGCCATGTGTACACGAATTTGATGGGTACGCCCGGTGTGTAGCTTGCACCGCACCAAACAGCAATTAAGGCCGTTCTCGAGCAAAGTAATGGTCGTAGATGCGATCTTCCCCGGATGTTTATCCAAATCAACCACCGCCATGCGCAGCCTGTTTTTAACGTCGCGACCAACAGGTAAATCAACAGTACGAGTTTTTGAACCTTGCCAGATGTTGTGGGCCAGTGCAATGTATTGCCTGTTGACTTTGCGCGCAGCAATCATCACAACCAGCTGGTCCATGGCTTGCCGGGTACGCGCCACGACCATCAGGCCGCTGGTGTCTTTGTCCAGACGGTGAACAATGCCGGCACGTGGCAACGTTGAAGCCTGGGCATCCCGCGCGAGTAAGCCATTGAGGAGCGTACCGCTCCAGTTGCCGGGTGCAGGGTGAACCACCAGCCCGGCCGGTTTGTTGAGCACCAACAAATGCGCGTCCTCATGAACAATATCCAGCAACATGTGCTCGGGTTTGAAGGCCTGGCTCTGTGGTGTCGGTTTCAACTCAATGTTCAGACGATCGCCCGCCTTGACCTTGGCTGATGACTTGGTTTGTGTGAGTCCGTTGTGCGCAACAGCGCCAGAATCCACCAATTGCTGAAGGTAACTACGGGAAAATTCAGGCACGATCTGCACCAAGGCAACATCAAGCCGCTGACCATGACTTTCTACGGGAACCACGGCTTCGCGAAATTCAAATTCTGAAGCTCCAACTAAAACATCCGCGTCATCATGCTCGTCGCAGCCGGTCGCGCCAACGACGACAGCGCTAGATATAATCGGTCTGAGTTTTTTTAAGCTAGTCATTCGTAGAGGTCAATCGCCATGTTTCAAGTCAAATTATCGGTTGTTACCAGCCCATCACCACTTGCCACAGCCTTAGCAGGGGTTTGTTTCGTGTTGGCAGGTTGCTCCAGTAAACCCATCGACCCGACGGGTAACTGGAGCCCCAACAAGATTTATTCAGAAGCCAAGGACGAGTCCAGTTCGGGCGCTTATGACAAGGCGGTCTCACTGTTTGAAAAGCTCGAAGGCCGCGCCGCTGGAACGCCGTTGGCCCAGCAAGCTCAACTTGAAAAAGCCTATGCCCAATATAAAGGCGGCGAGCAAGCCCAAGCCACTGCAACCCTGAACCGCTTTATCAAGCTGCACCCGTCCAGCCCTGCTCTCGACTATGCGCTTTACCTGAAAGGCCTGGTTAACTTTAACGACAATCTGGGTTTGTTTGGCAACTTTATCCGTCAAGACCTGGCTGAACGTGACCAGAAAGCGGCTAAAGAATCGTTCGAATCGTTCAAGGAATTGGTCACTCGCTTTCCGGATTCGCGCTATAGCGCAGACGCCCAACTGCGCATGGGTTACACCGTTAACTCGCTGGCGCAATCAGAGGTTCACGTTGCACGCTATTACTACAGCCGGGGTGCTTATGTTGCTGCCATCAATCGTGCGCAATCTGCGATCGCCGACTACCGTAATGTGCCTGCTCTTGAAGAAGCGACTTATATTGTCTATAAATCTTACGATGCACTGGGTATGACGCAATTGCGCGACGATACAAAAAGGGTCATTGAAAAAACCTACCCGCAGAGCGAGTATTTGACAAAAGGCTTTAAGAAGGCAGACAGCCCTTGGTACAAACTTTGGTAAGTTGATCAGACATTTCGACCGCTGTGGACAGCAGCTTCATGGGCGGCAAGGCCCTTAGCAGACGCTTGCCATAGCCCATACTTATCAGGCGGGTGTCGCAGACCACCAGTACGCCATAGTCAGTTTCTCGCCTTATCAGGCGACCAGCGCCTTGCTTGAGCGAAACTGCAGCTTCTGGGACGAAATATTCACTAAAAGCGTTTCGCCCTTGCGCCTCAAGTGCTCTGGAGCGTGCTTCAACCATTGGATCGTTGGGCGGCGGGAAAGGCAGCTTATCAATAATCACAAGTTGCAATGCGTCACCGGGTACATCAATGCCTTCCCAAAATGAAGCTGAAGCTACCAGCACGCAACCCGCCTGACTCCCGGTGCTGCCTTGACGAAAACGCTCTATCAGCATTGTTTTGGGCATCGCACCCTGCACCAGCACTTCTAAATTGCAAGACTGTTCAAAATCGGAAGCAAGAGCCGCTCCAATCACCCGCAGCGCTTTCAAGGTGGTGGTCAGCACCATGGTCCGGCCACCGAGCTGCCGAGCCCATTGCGCAGCACATTGCGCCACCTTTAAAGCGTGAGTCGGATCGGCAGGTTTTGGAAAATCTAGCGGCACATAAAGCGCTGCCTGCTCTGCATAATCAAACGGACTTCCAACCCGCAAAATATTTGCATGCTCCAAGCCGCAAGGCTGCGTGAACCAGCTCAGCTTTTTATCATCGCCAAGTGTTGCAGAAGTAAATATCCACGATTTGGCAGACTCGGATGATGCCGTCAGCAGCCTAGATTTAACGGCTTCTGCAATAGTTAGCGGAGATTCCACCAACCGGAGTTGAGTGGTGACATCAACCCAGCGCACGTAACCAGGCTTGCACGTATTTAAAAAGGCTTCAGCCCGCTCGGCAAGTACACTTGAACGGTCACGCAGCCTCACAAAATCCTGAGCAATTTCACTCACAGTATCCAGCGCAGTGCCTGCTTCGTTGAGTGCATTGTTAACACCTTGTAGGGCGTTAGCCCAACTTTGAGCATCCAGACCTTCAGGAGTATCTTCCGTCCACCCCAGTTTACTGCCCGAATACGCTGTACTTGCGGACAGTCTGAGCTCCCGGGTTGCGCGTTCGCAATTGCCCACCACTTTTTGCCAGTCAACCAAACCTCTGGCCAACTGCAGTCCCGCGCCCAGCAGGTCGCGACAAAAATCAAGTAACTGACCAGTCGTCAGGTTTTTGCCCAAAAACTGAACGCCGGTTTCATTAAGCTGGTGCGCTTCATCAAAAATCGCAATACGTACGGTTGGCAGCAATTCAGCCATGCCGGACTCTCGAACCGCCATATCTGCAAAAAAGAGATGGTGGTTAATGACGACCACATCAGCGGCCATGGCCTCACGCCGGGCTAAATTGACGTGGCAATTGCGAAACTCTGGACATTGAGCACCCAGGCAGTTTTCACGCGTGGAAGTTACTAACGGTATCAAGGACGAACGCTCATCCAGTCCGGGAAGCTCAGCCAGATCGCCCGCTTTTGTCGTTTGTGCCCATTGTTCGATTTTGGCCAATGAGCGCAAAGCACTGCGATCTGTGACGCTGCTGTCCTGCCTCGCCAGCGTCACGCGATGCAGGCAAACATAGCTTCCGCGACCCTTGAGCAGCGCGGTACTGACGGGCACGCCCAAAGCCTCAACCAGACGCGGCAAATCGCGGCCAAACAGCTGGTCTTGCAAAGCCTTGGTGGCCGTGGACACCAGCACACGCTCGCCGCTTAACAGTGCAGGCACCAGATACGAGTAGGTTTTACCGACGCCCGTACTGGCTTCAACCACCAGCACCTCGGCATTTTCGATTGCATGTGCAACTGCCAGCGCCATCTCAAGCTGCCCACTGCGCGGCACAAAATGATCAGCAGCACGGGACAACGCACCATCTGGCGCGAATGCCGCACTAACTTCAAGCACCAGATTCATCAAGCTGGCTCTGGTGGATCGAGTGACAATTCAAGCTGCGATATCTGGTCACGAAGTTGCAAACGACGTTTTTTCAGCCGCCTGACAATCAGCTCATCGACCGGAACGGTATGAGCGGCGATATCAACCAACGCGTTCAGATCGGCATGTTCGATTTTCAGTTCGATCAGCCGTCTTTCGGGGGAATGCAGGTTCAAGTCCAAGGTGTTTTTAAGTTAAAGCCGCTTGCTCTGATAATAGGGGGTTATTCATACCATTCAACGACCAGGAACCGCAAGTTTTACAAGATGTCAAACGGCTACCGAATCACCGCTTCTACGGGCATCCATAAGGGTGATCGTGATTACCAGCAAGATCAGGTTAATGTGATCAGCCACCACCGCGTGGCAGGATGCCTGCTGGGGATTGTGGCCGATGGCATGGGCGGGAGAAGCGGCGGGCGCAAGGCATCTGATCAGGTGATGATGACGGCCAAGCAGCTTTTTGAGCGCTATGCTCCCGACACTGATGACCCGGCATCCATGTTGAAACAAATCGTCGAAGAAGCACATATTGTCATCAAGCTGACCGCGATTTCGTCGGAAATGGAACCTCACAGCACGCTGGCTGCTTTTTTGGTCAACCCTGCTGGCGACTGCCATTGGGTTCATACGGGTGACTCGCGGATTTACCATTTTCATGGCAACAAAATGGTACACCGCACCACCGATCATTCGTATGTTCAATCATTGGTTGACAAAGGTGAAATCACTGACGACGAAGCCAATGTTCACCCGCAATCGAACATTTTGCTGGGTTGCTTGGGCACTGAAGATGTACCCCCGATTGCGCAACACTTTATCCCTCAATTACAGCCCGACGATATTTTGATTGCCTGCAGTGATGGTGTTTGGCACTACTTTAGTCCCAGTGAAATGGGCTCGGCATTGTCGATGCTGTCCCCCCGCGAAGCTTGCGAGTT
>JAYVEE010000102.1:0-5467 GCA_043749005.1 Polaromonas sp.
AGGTACGCCTGACCACCATTGCGTATCAGCCATGGTACGGCTGCAAATGTTTCAGTGTTGTTGATGGTGGTAGGTTTGCCATACAACCCAAAGCTGGCCGGAAACGGCGGCTTAAAACGCGGTTGACCTTTTTTACCTTCCAGCGATTCAAGCAAAGCAGTTTCTTCACCACAAATATAGGCCCCAAAACCGTGAGCTGCATACAGCTGAAATCTGAAGGCGCTACCCAAAATCTTGTCACCTGTCTCAGTGCTGATATAGCCAGCCGCGCGGGCTTCTTCCAGGGCTTCTTCAAACCGCTGATAGGTCGCAAAAATTTCGCCGTGGATATAGTTGTAGCCTACCGTAATGCCCATGGCATATGCTGCAATCGCCATGCCTTCAATCACGCTGTGCGGGTTGTACTGCATGATGTCGCGGTCTTTGCAGGTACCCGGCTCGCCTTCGTCTGAATTGCACACCAAGTACTTTTGCCCCGGAAACTGACGCGGCATGAAACTCCACTTCAAACCTGTCGGAAAACCCGCTCCGCCACGGCCACGCAAACCACCTAACTTGACATCAGCAATGACTTGATCCGGCGTCATTCCCGCACCTTCGCCTTGCGCAAGAATTTTGCGCAGCGCTGCATAACCACCGCGCGCTTCATAATCTTTCAAACGCCAATTGCTTCCGTTCAAGTCGGCCATGATCTGCGGCTTGATGTGACGGCCATGAAAGCTGCTTTGAACGCCTGTCGCCGCAAATTGCGACAGAACGTTCTTAGCGTCGTTACTGATTGGTGTATTCGCAGAAATTGTCATGACTGGACCTCAGCAGATTGCAGACCAGCAATCAGCTGATCCAATTTTTCGTTGCTCATAAAGCTGCACATCGTCAGGTCGTTCACCAGCATAACGGGCGAATCCGCGCAAGCGCCCAGGCATTCAGATTGCTGCAAGGTAAACAAACCGTCAGCCGTGGTTTCGCCCATCGAGATGCCGAGTTTTTTTTCAAGGTGTTTGAGCGCAATTGAGCCATCACGCAACTGGCACGGCAGGTTGGTACATACATTGAGTTTGTACTTGCCGACTGGCTGCTGGTTATACATGTTGTAGAAAGTAGTGACTTCGTGCACGGCAATTGGCGCCATGCCCAAATAGTCCGCCACAAGTTTTTCGCTGTCAGCACTGACATAACCCTGGTCTTCTTGCACGATGGTCAAGCAAGCCATCACAGCTGACTGCTTTTGGTCAGCAGGGTATTTAATAACTTCGCGCGCGAATTTTGATTTGGCTTGTTCAGAAATCATATTTACAAGTGCCTGTGTTAGCGATCAATCTCGCCGAAAACAATGTCCATCGTGCCGATGACGGCTACAGCGTCTGCAATCATGTGCCCACGTGACATTTCGTCCATGGCCGCCAAATGTGAAAATCCTGGCGGCCGTATTTTCAAACGGTAAGGCTTGTTCGCACCGTCGCTGACGATATAAATGCCGAACTCGCCTTTTGGGTGCTCAACAGCCGCATAGGCCTCGCCTTCTGGCACGTGAAAACCTTCTGTGAAAAGCTTGAAGTGGTGGATCAGCTCTTCCATATTGGACTTCATCGATTCACGGTCAGGCGCAGCCACCTTATGGTTACTGGTAATGACTGGACCAGGGTTGACACGAAGCCAGGCGATACATTGCTGAATGATTCGGTTTGACTGACGCATTTCTTCAATGCGAACCAGGTAGCGGTCATAACAGTCACCCGTTTTGCCAACAGGAATATCAAAGTCCATCTTGTCGTAAACGTCATACGGCTGCTGCTTGCGCAAATCCCATGCAAAGCCTGAACCGCGCAGCATGGGGCCTGTAAAGCCGAGAGCCAGGGCACGCTCTGGTGACACCACACCGACACCCACAGTACGCTGTTTCCAAATGCGGTTGTCAGTCAAAAGGGTTTCGTACTCGTCGACGTAACCGGGGAATTTGTTGCAGAAGTCCTCAATGAAGTCGAGCAACGAACCTTGGCGGTTTTCGTTCAACGCCTCAATGGCTTTCGCATTTTTAACCTTGCTGACTTTGTACTGCGGCATGGACTCTGGCAAGTCACGGTAGACACCGCCCGGCCTGAAGTACGCTGCGTGCATGCGCGCACCCGAGACCGCTTCATACATGTCAAACAGGCTCTCGCGCTCACGAAAGCAATAAATCAAAATATTCATCGCGCCGCAGTCAAACCCGTGTGCGCCCAGCCACAACAAGTGATTCAGCAAACGCGTAATTTCGGCATACATCACGCGTATGTATTGCGCGCGCACGGGCACATCTACCCCGATCAATTTTTCAATCGCCAGGCAATACGCCTGTTCATTGGACATCATCGACACATAGTCAAGCCTGTCCATATACGGCAAGGACTGGATGTAAGTTTTGCTCTCGGCCAGCTTTTCTGTAGCGCGGTGCAGCAAGCCAATATGCGGGTCAGCACGCTGGATCACCTCTCCATCGAGCTCCAATACCAGGCGCAACACGCCGTGTGCGGCTGGGTGTTGCGGGCCAAAGTTAAGCGTGTAGTTTTTTATCTCAGCCATGACTTACTCCGCCGTAGTTTTCCTCGCGAATCACACGTGGCGTGATTTCACGCATCTCAATGGTCACGGGCTGATAAATCACGCGCTTTTGCTCCGGGTCGTAACGCATTTCAACGTGACCGGTTGTCGGAAAGTCTTTACGAAACGGATGGCCAATAAAACCGTAGTCGGTCAGAATGCGGCGCAAATCATTGTGACCCTCGAAAATAATACCGAACAAATCAAATGCCTCGCGCTCAAACCAGTTGGCAGCGTTCCAGACCTCGTTGACTGAATCAACCACCGGAAAATCATCGTTTGCACAAAAAACTTTTAATCGCAGGCGCTGATTCAGGCTGATCGACAGCAGATGCGCCGCCACGCAGTAACGCAAGCCCTCGTATTGGCCATCCCGGTACTCCGAATAGTCAATGCCACAAAGATCAATCAGCTGTTCAAATTTGCAGCCTGCTGAATCACGTAATAAAGTTGCTGCAGCAAGATAGTCAGAAGCATTGACGGTGGCAGTCACTTCGCCCAATGCGATGTTGATGCTTTTGAGCTTGTCGCCCAGTACCAATGAAACGGTATCGCTGATTTGCTGGGCAGTTGCTGGCGCATTTGATGTGACAACAATCATCAAACCCTCGCGATCGTGTTGGTGCGGCGGATTTTTTGCTGCAATTGAATAATGCCGTACATCAACGCTTCAGCGGTCGGCGGACAGCCGGGTACATAAACATCAACTGGAACAATGCGGTCGCAACCACGCACCACCGAATAACTGTAGTGGTAGTAACCACCACCGTTGGCGCATGAGCCCATCGACAGCACCCAGCGCGGCTCGGACATCTGGTCATACACCTTGCGCAGGGCTGGTCCCATTTTGTTGCAGAGCGTGCCAGCAACAATCATCAAGTCCGACTGGCGCGGGCTGGGGCGAAACAGCATGCCGAAACGGTCCAGGTCATAGCGCGCAGCACCAGCGTGCATCATTTCAACAGCGCAGCAAGCCAGACCAAACGTCATCGGCCAGAGCGAGCCCGTTTTTGCCCAATTGACCACCGAGTCGTAACTCGTGGTCATGAAACCTTCGTTAAATACACCTTCGAGTGACATACAAAAATACCTTTATGGCAAACCCTAAGCCTGGATTGTCATTCCCAATCAAGAGCTCCTTTTTTCCACTCGTAAATAAACCCCACGACCAGAATTCCCAAAAACAACATGACTGACCAGAAACCGACGGCACCAATGTCTTTCAAGGCCACAGCCCAGGGAAAAAGAAAAGCGATTTCCAGATCGAAAAGAATAAACAGAATCGCAACCAGGTAGTAACGCACATCAAACTTCATGCGGGCATCTTCAAAGGCCTCAAAGCCGCATTCGTAGGGGCTGTTCTTGGCCGCATCGGGCCGCTGCGGGCCCAGCAAAAAGCCCAATACCTGCGGTGCAATGCCCACGCCCACACCGACCAGGATGAACAGGATGACGGGCAGATACTGTTGCAGGTCCATGCTGGCGGGTGGCAGTTGAATGCGGCAGTGTTGTGGACAGCGTCAGACGCATCCGGCCAAAAAAACGGCGCGCTGCCCGCAGTTTTTGCACTGCACACCGAGCACGCCTCTCTTGCTCCCCCGCCCCATTTGCGCCTGGGGGCGCGCAAGGCCCGGTCGGGTGACGGCGGGACTTGCTGAAAACCTTGGTGCCGTCGGCGAGACTCGAACTCGCACAGCTTTCGCCACTACCCCCTCAAGATAGCGTGTCTACCAATTTCACCACGACGGCATGGGCATCAAAACCAGCCCCGAATGCGGTTCAAACTGCGTGAGGGTGCACTGTCTGAACCGCTTCGAATTCTATACTGGAAAACCGTGTTCTTCGGGTTTGTGCGGGGGTTGTCGGGGCTGGGCGCACCGGGTGGCTGCCCAGCCCCCACCGGCTCATTTGGTGGGGATGGTGCCCACCGACGAGGCCGCCGCCGCCGGCGCGATGGCGGGCGAGATGGTGGGTGCGATGCCGGGTGCAGTGGCCGGCGCACTCAACCCCGGCGCGCCGCTGACGGGGATGCCTCCGCCCACGCTGGCCGGCGCACTGGCTGGCGCTGCGGCACGGTCGAGCACGCTGCCGCCGCTGGACGGTGCGCGCGACGCCACGCTGTTGGAAAAGTAGGCCAACGACAGCGTGCAGACAAAAAAGACGCCGGCACACACCGCCGTGAAGCGCGACAGAAAGTTCGCGCTGCCGGTGGCACCAAACAAGCTGCCCGATGCACCGCTGCCGAACGAGGCCCCCATGTCGGCGCCCTTGCCGTGCTGCACCAGCACCAGGCCGATCATCGTGATGGCGGCCAGCACTTGCAGCACCAGCACCAGGTTTGTCCAAATCTGCATGTTCTTCAGTCTCTTAAAAGGTTGTTCAGGGCCGATCAACGACGCCGATGGCGTTGCGGGGCTTCATCAGCCCGCCGCCCGGCAAATGGCGACAAAGTCGGCCGCCTTCAAGCTGGCGCCACCGATCAAACCGCCGTCGATATCGGGCTGGCACAGCAACGACGCCGCGTTGTCCGGCTTCATGCTGCCGCCGTACAAGATCTGCATGCTGTCGGCATGCGCTGTGGCGGCTTTGAGCTGGGCCCGCAGCAGCGCGTGCACCGCCTGCGCCTGCTCGGGCGTGGCCACCTGGCCGGTGCCAATGGCCCAGACCGGCTCGTAGGCCACCACCATCTCACCGGCGCAGTGGCCCAGGGTGTGGATCACCGCCGAAAGCTGGCGCTTGACCACCGCCGCCGTCTCGCCCGCCTCGCGTTGGGCCAGCGTCTCGCCCACACACACGATGGGCGTGATGCCCCGGGCCAGCGCGGCCTGCGCCTTGTCCGCCACCTGCTGGTCGGTCTCGGCATGGTACTGGCGGCGCTCACTGTGGC
>JAYVEE010000103.1:0-5444 GCA_043749005.1 Polaromonas sp.
CACGGCTGGACCGACGGCCAGCGCCAGCGACATCTCTCCGGCCATCGACAAAGGCTGCAAGTCGAGGATCGGGTCGTAAGCAAGCTTTGCGTACAGGTACGGGTACACAGTGGCCACCGCGCCCTGGGCCAGTAACACCGTTGCGCCGTCTGGCGCAGACGCCTTGAGTGAATTTATTGCGATTTGCCCTGCGGCACCTGGCCGGTTGTCAACGATCACCCCCTGTGGGTATTGCTGCATTAATTGTTCGGCCACACGCCTGGCAACAATATCTGGAATGCTTCCAGCCGGACCCGTGCAAAGAATACGCAACTGGCCGGCGGCGGGCTGCGCCTGGATTGAACGGGTGGCCGCGAGCCCTAACAAAGATACGGTTGCTGCACAACCGTAACGCAATGCCAATCTGCGTGCAGCAAAGGGGCCAGAAAAAGTAGTGTGTGTCATGAAATCCTCCGTTTGTGTACGTGTCTTCAACCGGATGGGAATGACTGGAATAGTGGCAGAACTGACCGGGTTGTGTGAAGATGCGCGATGCGGTAGCCCGATGTCGGTTACGCATCACATGAGGTGCCACGATGCGACTGCAAAGTATTGAACAATTCATCGCTGTAGTGGATGCAGGCAGTATTCGCGGTGCAGCGCGCCAGCTCAATATGTCGCAACCTGCACTGACGCGTGCCCTGCAGCAGCTTGAGGAAGAGCTGGGCGTGCAATTGATGGATCGCAGTGGCCGGGGGGTCACGCCCACAGCCGCAGGCAACGCATTTTTGTCGCGCGCGCGGGTTGCTGAAGCGGAATTGCGAAAGGCCTTTGAAGACGCCAGGAGAGCGGTAGACGACGGCACGCGGCTGCTGGCACTTGGCTTGTCGCCTGTAGGCGCCAGCTTGTTGCTACCCGAACTGGCCATCACGCTACAGCGCCAGCACCCCAAAACTCGTATCCGCATCCTGGAAACCACGCCCAGTGCGTTGCTGTCGCTGGTACGCAATGAGGTGATGGATTTGGCCGTCACTCAGCGCACCCGGATTCACCTGGACGCCGGGCTGGACTATCGGCCACTCGCCGAGATTCAAATGCGCATAGCCGTGCGGCCAGGGCACCCGTTGCTGGGCAAGCTCAACAAGCAGAGGGCGCACAACCTGCAAGATATCGTAGGCGCATCATGGCTTTACATGACAGCGCACGACAGTTCCGACGATATTGTGAGCCGCTCATTTCTTGCCAGTGGCTTGCCAATTCCTTTGCCTGCTATACATTGTGGTTCTTACTTCATAGCGCTTGATTTGCTGGCTTCAACCGACATGATAGGAGTGCTTCCGCCTGCGCTGCTCAAGTCATGCATGAAAGCGGGGCAACTGGTTGAAACGGTGCTGGCCAAGCCTCTGATTCCAATTCAGCTGGGCATGTACACACGCTCTGGCTCACCGCCGACGGCCGCTGCAACGTCTGCTGCTGCGGCCATCATGACCATCGCTGCGCGAATTGCCCTGACTGGCAAACTGCGAAGTACCGCGCCCTTAAAAATCTGATTTGGTCTTGCGTTGGGCGAAACAGAAATTGCAAACTGAGAAATTGCTAAATTCCGAAATTGGGTAACTGCGCTTTCAGGCACATCCAGTACGCAAATACTATGACTTGAGCAGCCCCAACTTTTCAACCAGCGCCCTCTCACGCTTGAAGGTATCCTGCGCAAACTTTAAATACGCCGTAGAGCTCATGTACATCGGCGTCATGTCGTACTTGGCCAAGGCGGTTTTGTAGCTGTCCATTTCCATCGCCTGCTTGAAGCCGTCATGCAGCCGCTTGACAACCGCTGGCGGCGTATCCCGTGGAGCAGCAATGCCGAAGGGCGAGTTTTGCACCATGTCCAGGCCCAATTCTTTGAGCGTGGGCGCATCCGGAAACTTGGCCAGCCGCTCGGCACCCCAAGTATTGAGCACCCGCAGCTTGCCGGCTTCAACCTGCGGGGCAAAACCTGTCGAATCAGCCGCAGCCATGATGTTGCCACCCAGAATTGACTGCATCAAATCAGCGCTGCCTTTGTACGGCACATGCAGCAGCTCCAGCCCCAGCTTTTGGGCGATCAGCTCCATCGTCAGGTGCGGGCTGGTCATGGTGCCGGTGGAGCCGTAGCTCAGCTTGCCGGGGTTGGCCTTGGCCCAGCCGACAAAGTGCGTCCAGGTTTTGAGCGGTGAATCAGTCGGCACAACCAGGCCGAATGCATAGCCTGTGACGTTGAGAACGTAAGACAAATCCTTGATGGGGTCCCAGCTCATTTTGGTGGTGTACGGCAAGCGGAACACACCCAGCGGAATTTGCGCGACTGTGTAGCCGTCTGCAGCCGATGTTTGCAACTGCTGCGCGGGCAGCGTGCCACCGGCGCCGGGCTTGTTTTCAATGATCACTGCCTGACCCAAAATTTTTGAGGCGTTATCGGCCAGCATCCGCATCGTCACATCGGTTGGCCCGCCTGCAGGGAACGCAATCACCAGCTTGACGGGCTTGTTGGGAAAAGTTTGAGCCTGTGCCCGCCGAGCAAAACCAGGGACAGTCAAAGCGGCGGCAGATTGAAGCAGGTGGCGGCGTTGCATGAATAAACTCCAGATGAAATAAACGGTGTTTGCGATCATGCCTTAGCAATGTCGAAGCTGCATTAGGGCTTGCGCCTATTTATAAATTTTTACAAGTAATATCTGACCATGAATTTACCCTCAAAATTTTGGGCGGACCTCACATCGCGCCATTTCTCACAACTTGCCGCCAGCGGCGTCATCAACCATGTGGTTGCAGTGCTGCCTGTTGCGGCTATTGAGCAGCATGGTCCACATCTGCCAGTCAGCGTAGATACGTCTTTGGTTAATGGCGTCATTGAAGCCGCGCTACCGCATTTGCCTGACTCACTGCCAGTCCTGTTCATGCCCATCCAACAGATCGGCAAAAGCAATGAACACATTCGTTACCCTGGCACTTTGACGCTGAGTGCTCAAACGCTGATCAGCGTGTGGATGGAACTGGGCGCGTGTGTAGCACGCGCTGGCATCAAAAAGCTTGTGCTTTTTAACAGCCACGGCGGTCAAGTGAGCGTGATGGACATCGTGGCACGTGACTTGCGTACGGCGCATGATTTGATAGTGTTTTCAAGCAACTGGTACACGTTGCCACTGGGTGATGAGGTGATGAATTTGTTCACACCCGCCGAGCACCGTTTTGGCATTCATGCAGGTGACATGGAAACATCCATGATGCTGGCGCTGCGTGAAAAATATGTCGACATGAAACATGCGCAGCACTTTCATACCCAGGCTGAAGATCGGGCAAAAACCTATCCATTGCTAGGCAATGGCAGCGCAGCAAAAATGGGCTGGCAGATTCAGGACTACAACCTGTATGGCGCAGCAGGCGATGCAACGCAAGCCACTGCTGCAAAAGGCCGCGCGGTCATTAACGCTGCAGGACTGCAGCTGGCGCGGCTCTTGCTGGAGATCAGCAGTTTGCCTTTGTCCACGTTGAATCCCAATCCAAACTATTCTGTATGAGCACTTTGCTAGAACTCCGTGGTGTTGAAAAGCGCTACGACTACAGCACATTAGCACTTTAGAGGGTTGATCTGGCCGTCGGTAAACATGAATTTTTCAGCCTGCTGGGGCGGTCAGGTTGCAGCAAGTACAGCACTCAAAATGATTGCCGGCTTGTCTACGGTTTCAGGAGGAAGCATTGCCTGGGCAGACACAAACTTGAAAGATGGAGGCGACCACGCCAAAGACATCAGCTTTGTGCTTCAGGAACCCACACTGATGCCGTGGACCAAAGTGTTTGACAACGTCTGGCTGCCGCTACGGCTCAAGGGCATTTCCCGTGAGGCCGCCAAACCGCAGATTAATGCTGTGCTGGATAAAGTTGGTCTCGCCCGATTTGCCCAGGTCTACCCGCGTGAACTGTCGGGTGGCATGAAGATGCGGGTGTCGATTGCCTGAGCGATGGTGACTGAGCCGCGTCTCTTGCTAATGGCCCGGCCGTTTGCGGCGCTTGACGAAATGACGCGCTTCAAGTTGAACAACGACACGCTGGCATTGTGGCGAGGCCAGCAGTTCACCACCATTTTTGTTACCCATAGCGTGTATGAAAGCGTGTATCTGAGCAACCGCATCATCGTGATGGCAGCGCGCCTGGGCCGCATCATTGCCGACATTGCTGTCGTTGAACCCTACCCCAGAGTTGATGCTTTTCGCAACACGTCACGGTATGCCGAGCTATGCGTCAAAGTATTGCAAGCATTGCAAAAAGCCGGAGATCACCATGACTGATGTTGCCTTAAATGCCGATAAGTCGAAAGCTCCTGTTTTAGTAGCTACCTCCGCCCGCAAAACTGGGGCTACAGTCCGGTTTATTCAACAGATATTGCCATTTTCGGTGTTTGCCCTAGTCCTTTTGCCTAGGAGCTGACGGTGCGCATCAACAACATTGCGCACTACATCTTGCCTGCCCCCACGCTGGTGCTTAAAGCGTTGTGGAATAACCTGGGCTCGTTGATGGTGATCTGGCTTTACAACATGAAAATCACGTTTGGCGCCTTGCTGGCGGGCGGTGTGGCGCACAAGCTGTTTTGTGCGGCCTGTGGGTATTAATGGCTGGAAATTGCAAAATCACCTGGCTGAAGCAGCACAATATGAACAACGTGACCCGCGCCGATTGCGATGCATTTGTCGGCAAAGTTACCACTATTTTAAAGGCGAAGTAATCATGTCTACTGGAGCACCTCTGGCCAACTACCTGGCGGCCAAACGAGTTGGCAACATGCTGTACCTGAGTGGCGTCATCGCGGTTGACCCAAAGGTGCGCAAAGTGGTCACGAGCTATGACGATTTGCCTGAAGAGGCACGCAAGCAATTACACACGCTGGGCTACAACACCGGGCAAATGAGCGTTGATATTTTTGAGGCGCCCGCTGCGGCACAGAGCTGGTTTGTGCTGAACCGCATCAAAGATATTGTTGAGGCAGAGGGCGGGCAGATGACAGACGTATTCAAACTGGTACAGTATTTTCGTGACCTGCGTGATTACCCGGCCTACAACCGTGTACGCGCACTGTTCTGCCCAGAGCCGATTGTTAGCACTGTGGTGGAAGTCACCCGAATGTTGCCAAGTGATGGGGTGTTAATTGAGGTCGAAGCGACAGCCAGTCTGCGCTGAATGCCGTCTGACTCAGTCCTGAATTGATATCTTTATCCTTTCGAAATCAAAGAGCTGCAGGCATATTTATTGCAAATTTTGAGGAAATGAATGTACAAAACGCTTTGCTGTCTTTCCACGTTGGCAGTGCTCTGGCTGAGCCTGGTATGGCCTGCACAAGCGGCCGACACTTTAAGCGTTGGCTCCAAACGCTTTACCGAATCGCTGATCCTTGCTGAGGTGATTGCGCAAACTGCGGCGCCGCACTTGCCTCA
>JAYVEE010000104.1:0-5418 GCA_043749005.1 Polaromonas sp.
CGCCATATCAAGAGACAACACGCGCTTGTTTTTAAGTGAGTCAGGCACTTCACCTGCCACGATACGTTGCGCCAAGCCTTCGACAATCGCGGTCTTACCAACGCCAGGCTCACCAATCAATACCGGGTTGTTTTTGGTACGGCGCTGAAGCACCTGAATGGCGCGGCGGATTTCATCGTCGCGGCCGATGACAGGGTCAAGCTTGCCCATGCGGGCGCGCTCGGTCAGGTCCATGCAGTATTTTTTCAGGGCCTCGCGGTTGCCCTCGCCTTCAGCGCTGTCCATCTTTTCACCGCCACGTACCGAGTTGATGGCGGCTTCAAGCGACTTGCGAGTCAAACCGTTTTCTTTGGCAATTTTGCCAATGTCAGATTTGCTGTCTGCCACCGCCAGCAAATACAACTCACCCGCTACAAACTGGTCATTTCGCTTGATGGCTTCTTTTTCAGTCGCCTGCAATAGTTTGGCAAGATCTGACGAAACCGAGATCTGCTCCTGTCCCTGCACCTGCGCCAGCTTTTTGATAGCTGCTTGTGCCGATATTTCAAGACCTGCAGCATTAACGCCTGCTTTTTCCAGCATGGCACGCGGTCCATCGTCCTGTTTGAGCATGGCCGCCAGCAAGTGCACGGGCTCAATGTAGCCGTTGTCATTGGCCAAAGCCAGCGACTGGGCGTCGCTCAGGGCTTCCTGGAATTTGGTGGTGAGTTTGTCCTGGCGCATGAAAATATCCTCGCGGGTGAATGTCGAACTAAGATTTAATTCGGGTTCATTCACACATTTTCAAGTCTGGCATAGCCAGCAGGCTTGCGCCAGGTCAAACGAACGGGTTTTAGATGGGGGTGGCTGCCTGCGCCATCGCGTCTCGCGAAAAACCGGCGATTTGGGCGTAGTTCTCCGAAATAGCCTGCAACTCGGCTTGACTGATCAAATCGTCAATGTGCCTGAACGGCTTGCCGTCACTTAGCTCATCCGCTTTCATGATGATGAAGTCTGGCGGTGTCGAGCGATTGGTCAGCACAATTTTTGACGTCAGTGGTCGTCGCAATGCTTCATAGGCCAACAATGCATGACGCAAATCGCCACCGCTTTGCCGCGCCATAGCCAGTTGTTCAGCCAGCACCCGGCCGTCAATAATGGCCTGGGCAGAGCCATTGGACCCGCGCGGGTACATGGGGTGCGCCGCATCACCAAGCAAGGTAACACGGTCAAACGTCCATTGCGCGACCGGGTCTTTGTCGACCATTGGGTATTCAAGAATGTTGTGCGCGCCATTGATGAGTGCCGGCACGTCAAGCCAGTCAAACACCCAGTCTTTAAAAATATCAAGAAAGTCAGCGCCAGAGCCGACGCAGTTCCAGTCGTTCATCACAGCGCCCTCGCGCTGCGTTTCAGCCACCCAGTTCACCAGTTGCATGCCATCGGAGTCAAGGTTGTCAACGATCGGGTAAATCACCATTTTTCCGGTGTTGATCGAGCCGATGCGGATGTAGCTTTTGCCAGTCAAAATCGGGCGATGCCGGGTCACGCCGCGCCAGGTGTTGATGCCTGAAAAGGCTACTTTTTCATCGGGGTAAAACTGCTTGCGCAGGGTTGAATTAACACCGTCGCAGGCAATCACGATGTCGGCTTGAATCGGAGTCAGTGGAACGCTGGTGGAAGTGTCTAGAAAATGGAGCAGCGCACCGGTTTCACTCTGCAAAACTTGCATGCAGCGGTGGTTGGTGTGTACATGCGCCGCACCCAGGCGCGCCAGCACAGCATCCAACAAAATACGGTACAGCTTGCCGCGATGAATACCCAATTCAGGCAACGCATGGCCCGCATGGCGGCCACGAGGTTCGCGGTAAATGTACTGACCGTAACGGTTGAAAAATACACTCTCCAGATTTTCAATGCCAGCGGCTTCCAGCTCTGCCTGCAAACCCAGGCCAGCCAGCTCACGCACCGCGTGAGGCAGCAGCGTAATGCCGACACCTATTTCTTTGACTTCAGGCACAGTTTCATACACCTCGCAGGCCAGGCCGCGCTGATGCAAAGCCAGTGCCAAACTCAGGCCGCCGATACCGCCCCCGACGATTGCAATTGACATGCGGTGTTATTCCGCAGTGATGTTTTGGGCCTTGATCAATCGCGCCCAACGCACTGCATCTTTTTCAACCAAGACCTTGAACTCTTCGGGCGAGCTGCTGGCAGGGTCCATGCCCTGCGCTTGAAAAGCGCGTTTGACATCATCGAGTGCCAGGATGTCCTTGATCTCTTTGTTGAGCTTGAGCACTTCGGCAGACGACGTGCCCGGTGGCGCAAAAATGCCGTACCACATGTCCACGTTGACTTTGCCCACGCCCGCCTCAGTCAGCGTCGGTACATCAGGCAGTAACGAATGACGTTTGTTGCTACCAATTGCCAATGCATTGATTCGCCCGGATTTAATGTGGGGCAACGCCACATGAATCGGTAGAAACATGGTTTCAATCTGCCCGCCAAGCAGGTCAGTAACAGCCGGTGCCGTGCCGCGATACGGGATGTGCGTCAAGAAAACGCCGGCTGTATTTTTCAACAACTACATCGACAAATGGTGCGGCGTACCAACGCCCGGCGATGCGTAATTCATGCGGCCCGGCGCAGCCTTGGCAGCGGCAACCCACTCACCGGCGGTCTTGTATGGGGTTTTTGCGTGGCTGACCAAAATCAGTTGGCCCCAGCTGGTCAAGGCCACCGGCACCAAATCCTTGATCGGGTCAAAAGGCAGCTTCGGGTACAGGCTGCGATTCATCACCAAGGTGTTGACTGAAACCAGCAGTGTCGACCCATTAGGCGCTGCACGCACCACCGCTTCAGTTCCAATATTGCCAGATGCACCGACACGGTTGTCCACCAAGACTGGACAAGCGAGGCGTTCAGCCAGTTTGGGGCCAATAGTGCGAGCAATCAGGTCTATGCCTGTACCGGGCGTGAAGGGAACGATCATTCGCAGCGCATTGGGCGCTGCTGCATTTGCATTACCGGCAGGTGTTGGCGCGGGCTGCGCAGCGGCTGACATCGCCAATGCTAGGCTGGATGTACAGACCGCAAGACGCCGAAAAGTAGCGGCATCAAGATTTTTCAGGCGAGGAAGAAAGTAATGCATTTTTGTCTCCGTCGAAGCGCATAAACGCTATGTTGGCATGCTAACAAATATAGGCGACTGGCGGCAAGGCACAATCGGGGTTTGCCAGAGCAAAGCAACTACTTACAAACTCATTTTGTCTGATCAAAGCCTAGCCAGACTTTACGCTCGTCCCGGTTTTTTATTGCGTCGTGCGCACCAGATATCAACCGCAGTGTTTGAGGACGAATGCCGCACTGTGGGACTAACGCCTGCCCAATTTGGTGTACCTACGGTCCTGCAAGCCTAACCTGGGTTGGATCAGTCAAGCCTGGCTCGCGCATTGGGTTTTGACAAGGTGACGGTGCTGCGCGTTTTGCGTGGTCTGGAAGCACGGGGACTCGCGCATCGCACGCGAGCCGTTGACAACAAACGCACCTTGTCGGTTGCAATTTCGCCAGACGGTACAAAGTTGCTGACGCAATCGCAAAAGCCAGCAGAGCGAGCCTATGACCGGCTCATGATGGCATTGTCACAAGAGCAGCAGGCGCAGTTGTTGTTGCTACTGATGGAGTTGATGCAAGGCCTTGAAGACCATGCGCGTGCCGCATTCGTGCCACCAGAGCTTGCCTGAAGCTCAACTGTTACGCGCCTCGATGCCCCACCTGGCCAGCGCCACATCGTCAGTCACCCGCGCATCGACCCAACGCGCGCCATCTGGCGTTTGCTCTTTTTTCCAGAACGGCGCCTGGGTTTTCAGATAGTCCATCAAAAATTCACAGGCCTTGAAGCTTATCCCACGGTGTGCTGACGTAACGGCCACCATCACCACCTGGTCCAGCGGCTGGAGCAGTCCGACCCGATGCACAATGCGGGCACCAAATATGTCAAAGCGTTTGACGGCCTCGTCAATCATGGCGTCAATCGCTTTTTCAGTCATGCCGGGGTAATGCTCCAGCTCCATGCTGCTCACATTCAAACCATCATTGCGGTCGCGCACAGTGCCAATAAAACTGCATACCGCGCCAACTCGTTTGTCGTTTTTTCTGAGTGCATCAACTTCAATACCGAGGTTGAAGTCCTGCAACTGGATAGACACCCGAGCAAACATTTCAGCCGCCTGTCACTGGCGGGAAAAACGCGACTTCACAGCCCTCAGTAAGCTGCGCGGCTTCGGTACTCATGACCTGGTTCAACGCAACACGCACTGCCGTGCCCCGGCTCAGGCAAGCGTAGATATCTGCAGTTGCCAGCAGTTCATCACGCAGGCCTGCCAGAGTACTGGCAGCAGTTTCGTGCTGCTCGCTTGCTTTGCCGATGGCCTCGCGAATCGACGCAAAATATTTGATCGTTACCTGCACAGTGCGCCTTTTAGGACATGAATGATACAAACGGAATAAACCGAACCGTATCGCCGTGAGCAATCGCGGTGCCCGCCGGGTTGTCAACCAGACCGTCAGCCCAAACTGCAGAGGTCAATACGCCAGAGCTTTGATTGTCAAACAAATCCAAACCACCTGATAAATTGCGCCTGGCGCGCAAAAATTCACGACGTTTATCGGCCTTAGGCCAACTAAAATGGGCGCAAGCAAATATTGAATCAGGAGCAATCCGGGTTGCACCCTGCAGCTTGCGAATGAACGGCCTGACCAACAACAGAAAGGTCACAAAACTGGACACCGGATTGCCAGGCAAGCCCATAAAGTGCGCATTGCCAATCTTGCCGTATGCAAAGGGCTTGCCGGGCTTGATGGCGATTTGCCACAAATTAAGCTGCCCGAGTGCCTGCACTGCCGGTTTGATATGGTCTTCTTCACCCACCGATACACCGCCGCTGGTCAGCACCAGATCATGGGCTGCGCTGGCTGTTTGTAAAGCAGCAAGGGTTGCATCGAGTTTGTCGGGCACGATGCCCATGTCAGTTACCGTGCAGCCCAAGCGTTGCAACAACGCGCGCAAAAAGAAACGGTTCGAGTTGTAAATTGCGCCCGGCTTCATGTCTTTGGGGGCAACGTCTCCAGGCATGACCAATTCGTCGCCCGTTGAAAAAAGCGCCACCCTGACTGGTGCCGCCACGGTCAGCCTGTCAAAGCCAATACTTGCTGCCAGCCCAATAGAAGCGGGTGCAAGAAGCTCACCTTTACATAGCACGGTACGACCTGCACTGACGTCTTCGCCGCATCTGCGAATCCACTGACCAACTTTGGGTTGACTTGCAAGACGTACTTGAGAACCGTCAGGCAGGCAGTCTTCCTGCATGACGATGGCGTCAGCTCCTGCGGGAACAGGCGCACCTGTAAAGATGCGTGCTGCGCAGCCGGGGCCCAGAG
>JAYVEE010000105.1:0-5402 GCA_043749005.1 Polaromonas sp.
TTGCAGGGCGCTGTCTGACGCTTCAAGCAGAACCAGCCACCGGGTGGCGGTTTGAACGGCCGTGTCCGTATAAAGCGTTTGCGCTGTACCCACGCGCCAGGCTGGGGCGGTGTTTCCTGCCTGAACAGTGGCTGGAGGTGCTTGTACAGGCTGTTTTTTTTTATCAAAAGGGACTAAAGGTGAATGAACACGAGCGCTAGAAGCTCCTGAATAAATAGCAATTTCTGTTTTGTCAGGAGGGCTTTCTGGCGTTACAGATATCACTGGGGTAGCGGGTACAGCAACATCAGGCAGCGGCTGCCACACCCGCACGCCCATCTCCTTGAGCATCGCGCGTTGGCGTTTGTCCATCAGCATCATGATGCAGCCTCGTCAATTGCCAAATTCAATGCCAGGCTCATTACCACCGCGTCTTCTCGGGCGGGCGTGCCCAGCAAGCCTGTGCCGCCTTCCGGGTAATAGCCATTGCGCAGCCCTACTTCACGAAAACCATAGCGCGTGTACAGCGCTTTGGCGTGGGTGTTGCTGGTGCGTACCTCCAGCCATAGCCACTGAGCGCCTTCGCCGCGCGACCACAGTGCCAGCGCGTCCAGCATTAGCCGGCCCCAACCTTGCAATTGGTATTTGGGCGCAACCGTGATGTTGAGCAAATGCGTTTCGTCTACGCCCTTCATGGCGACAAAGTAGCCCAGCAGTTCAGGGTTGGTCTGGCCGCCCAACAGCATCTGCGCTTCGTAGCCCGCGTTGATTGAATCAGCAAAGTTGCCTGGCGTCCACGGGTATTTGTAGGCGCTTTGTTCGACGCTGGCCACCTGCCTGAGCGCAGCGTGCGTCATCGGCTCGAAGCGGGCTTCAAGCGTTTCGCCAGGTTTGAATACAGCGCTCATTGGTTTTATACGGCTTGCAGTTTGAGCGCTTTGATCTGTTCGCGCTCTTGGGTGGTTTGCGCCACTTTATCGCGAACGTACAGCGGCAGGGCCTGGTCAGGTGGCAGGCAAAGCCCGCTGGCGGCCAAGCGTGGCGCTAGCCGCAGCATGGCAGTCGCTGAGGGAAGGCAGGTCACGCTGTTCAAACCGTCTGGCAATCGGCTCCGGTAGACCTCAAACACGTTGCCTGCGTACAGGGTGTTTGACTCGGCTATCAGGTATTCAGGGCGAATCATTTGACAGTCACCAGCCTTTGTCAGAACGCCTTGATGGCAGGTATACCGCTGCACATACATTTCATCCATGCGGGCATCGAGCAGGGCGGTGATGTTTATTGCTTCGTCTATTTGTGGTGGGCGGTTAGGATGTGGGCTATGCGATTGCTGCCGCGCCTCCTCAGCCACCGCCAGCAGCGTGTCTATCGGCAGTACTGGCACACCCGCGCCAGCATTTGCACCAAACGCCAGCCCCTGCGCCACCGCACATGTGGTTCGTAGCCCGGTAAAAGAACCAGGGCCGCGTCCAAAAGCAATCGCCTGCAGGTCACCCAGCGCCAGGTTTGAGCTGGCCAGCAACGCCAAAATCGCCGGAATCAGCGTGGTCGACGCTTTGGCGCCGCCCGGCCCGGTGTGCTGCCACACCTGAGCGCCATTCGTCAATGCAATGGACATCACGTCGGTCGAGGTATCAAAAGCCAGAAAAGAGCCGGTTTTGGGCATGAAAAGTTTGAAAGAAGTGCCAAATAAGTAATAATTAGGGCCATAGCCCAATAAATACGGGCCCAAGCAGCTATTGAATTAATAGTAAAAAAAATTCTTTTGCAATGCGATTATCCTGTGAGTCTGCAAGCCGCGCACCGATAATCAGCGCATGTTGTTGAATCTTCCCATCAAGATGGTTTTCGTATGCGCTTTTGCTGCGGTTTTAAATCTGGCACAAGCCCAAAACCTGCCCCCTGAAGTTGAAGCCGCGCTGGCCCGAGCCAAAGTGCCGCGCGAGGCGCTGGCGGCCATCGTGGTCGATGCTGCGCCGGCGGCCAACGGCAAGGGAACTCCGCTTTTAAGCTACCGCGCCACCGCGTCGGTCAACCCGGCATCGGTTATGAAGCTGGTGACCACATTTGCCGGACTTGAGTTGTTGGGCCCCGCCTATACCTGGTCCACACCGGTCTTTGTCGACGGCAGCATCAACAACGGTGTCTTGACCGGCAACCTTGTCATTCAAGGCAAAGGTGACCCCAAACTGGTGCTGGAGCGAGTGTGGCTGCTGCTCAGGCGTGTTCAGGCGCTGGGCATCAAATCAATTAGCGGTGATATTTTGCTGGACCGCAGCGCTTTTGCCGTCGGCCCGCAAAACCCGGCTGACTTTGACGGCGAGCCGCTGCGCCCCTACAACGCCGCGCCGGATGCGCTGCTGATCAACTTCAAGTCGGTGGTGATGACCTTCGTACCCAACCCGGGCACAGGCGTCGCTACCATCAGTTTTGAGCCACCGCTGTCCAATGTGCAAATGCAGGCCACGGTACCGCTGGTAGCGGGGAAAACTGCCGCAACGCTGGCTGAATGCGGTGACTACCGCGCCGCCTTGCAGGCTGATTTCAGTGACCCGTTTCGCATCAGTTTTAAGGGCAACTATCCCGCTGGCTGCGGCGAAAAGGTCTGGCCTGTGGCCTATGCCGACCCAGCCAGCTACGGCGAACGTGCAGTGGCAGGTATGTGGGCGGAGATGGGTGGCAAGCTGGGGGGCAGGGTGCGTGATGGCCGCGCACCCGCCAACGCAAGGCCCTTCTTTGAAATGACTTCGCCATCCCTGGCTGAAGTGATCCGCGATATCAATAAATTCAGCAACAACGTGATGGCGCAGCAACTATTTTTAAGTCTGAGCGTGAGCCCGGGCCCGGCCAGCATGGATGCGTCACGCAGCGTGCTGCAAGCCTGGTGGCGTGAGCGTTTTGGCGCGCAAGACTTGCCCGTGCTCGACAACGGCTCGGGCTTGTCGCGCCAGGAGCGCATCACGCCGCAAGCTTTGGCACGCATGCTGCAAACCGCCTATGTCTCAGGCGTCATGCCCGAGCTGATGGCGTCGCTACCGATTACCGGGGTCGACGGCACACTACGCCGTAGCAAGTCCAG
Source organism: Polaromonas sp. (assembly GCA_043749005.1). Lineage (GTDB taxonomy): Bacteria > Pseudomonadota > Gammaproteobacteria > Burkholderiales > Burkholderiaceae_C > Polaromonas. The sequence continues at coordinate 3,059 of JAYVEE010000105.1, forward strand.
AGTGTCCCAGGGCTGGGCGCATTTGAAAACCGGCAGCCTGCGCGATGCCTCTGCGCTGGCTGGCTACGTTCACACGCCCAGCGGCAGGCGGCTGGTGGTGGTCAGCGTCATCAACCACCCGAATGCCGCCGCCGCCCGGCCAGCGCTTGAGGCGCTGGTCGATTGGGTGGTGAAGGAGGGGTCCAAATGACGCCGGTCTGGACAGATTTGATAGGCTCAATAGCGGCCGTGCTGACGACTGCCAGCTTTATTCCCCAAGCCTGGCACAGCTTTAAAACCCGTGACGTCAGCGGCATCTCGCTGGGCATGTACAGCGTATTTACTGTGGGTGTTGCTCTGTGGTTGCTGTACGGCGTGTTGCTGCAATCGTGGCCACTGATGATTGCCAACACCATCACGTTGTTGCTGGCCTCGGCCATCTTGGGAATGAAGCTTCGATTTGGCTAATCAGCAGACAAGCCGTTTAGAAGTAACTTATTGTGTTGTGTGTCGCTTAAATGCTGACGTGACAGACAAATTAAAACAGTATGGCTATGATAATTTTTACTTTAAAACCAGTTAAATTTTGCAGCTATTCGACACTGCAATGTTGAAAGCTTTATTTTCAATAACGCGTGGGCCCAAAGCAATCAGGGCGGGCAACGTTGGTCAGGATCACTGGATGATGGGTTGGACGGTGCCAGGGGTCCTGAGACCATGCCCTTCAAGATGAATTTTAATGAGCGTATGGCTTTTGGCCGTGGGGTGTTGCAAAAAACCATTCGCGCCAGCCTTAAAAGCCGCTCGGTTGCCGATTACACCTACCGCTTTAAAGTCATGCGAACCGACAAACGCGGTCACTGCTTGATTGTCATGTTCGACATGTCACCAAGGAGGCAACATTGAAAAGTTCGAGGCTGTCATTTTCGAAGAAATGGCAGCGTTTGAAATCGCTTGGCAAAAAGACAGCGCCCCACAGGTCGGCGGCCGCACTTACTCGTCGGACCTTGCACCTTTGATGCAAGAGTCGCAACAGTAAGCATCGTCTTTGCCCGACTGGAATCCTTCGTGTTGCAAAATGCTGAAGGCGACCTTTGCGCACGAGTTTTGATACACCACGGAGTTCACCATGCACCTAAATCTGTTAATCGGTTTCTTCAAACCCCTGAGCCGCCGCAACGCGGTCCTGGCAGTCGTCCTTGCGTTTTGTGGCGGTCTTGCCCAAGCCCAGTCTGGCGGCATCAAGCTGATGGTAGGTTTCCCGCCCGGAGGTGGTACCGATGCGATTGCCCGCATTCTGGCTGACAAGCTCAAAGACCAATTGGCCACCACGGTAGTGGTTGACAACAAAGCCGGTGCAGGCGGGCAAATTGCAGCGCAAGCTTTAAAAATCGCGCCAGCAGATGGTTCGGTGCTGTTTTTGAGCCACGACCACACCATTTCCATCTTGCCGCTGGTAGTGAAGAACCCCGGTTTTGAGCCCGCCAAAGACTTTGTGCCTGTTGCGGGCATCGCCACTTTTGTCAATGCGTTGGCGGTGTCTGGCGGTACACCTGCCAAATCAGTCAATGAATACGTAGCTTGGGCGCGCAGCCAGGGCAACAAGGGCAATGTGGGCGTGCCAGCACCTGCCTCAGTGCCAGAGTTTCTGGTTAGGGTCATCGGCGAAAAATACAAGCTGGACCTGGCTGCAGCACCATACCGAGGAAGCGCCCCGATGATGGCCGACATGCTGGGCAATCAGATTGGTGCGGGCGTGGCGTCAGTGCCCGACTTTATTGAAAACCACAAGGCGGGCAAGGTGCGCGTGGTAGCTGTTTTGGGCAATGTGCGTCAGGCAGCACTGCCTGATGTGCCGACGTTTGCCGAACTGGGTTTGGCGGGTTTTGAAGACATCCCTTATTACGGGATTTTTGCGCCAGTTGGTACGCCAAAAGCGGTGATTGACCGCGTCTCCGATGCTGTAGCCAAGGTGGTGGCCATGCCGGACGTGAAAGAAAAACTCACTGCCATGGGTTTGACAGTGGGCTACATGCCGCCCGTCCAGTTGGCCAGCCGTGAGCAGGCATATGCACAAACATGGACGAAAATCATCAAGGCGAGTGGCTTTCAGGCCCAGTAAATTAGCGGCACTGCCCACAACGGAAAAAAGGGTCTGCAATTGCAGACCCTTTCTTTATTCAGACAATCGTGGGGTTATTTACCCGCAAGCTGATTTACATTGCGTTGCTGTACAGCTTCATTTGGTCGGCTGCACCAGTTGACATGATTTCAGATTTTACTTGCGCACGGCTCATGGTGCTCACGCTGTCGTTGGCGGGTTTGATGTCGAATTCCTGACCCATCACCAGCTTGCCGCTATTGC
>JAYVEE010000106.1:0-5375 GCA_043749005.1 Polaromonas sp.
GCGCCAAACCTGCCGGCAAGCACGCTGGCTTTGACAAACTTGACTATCGCGCAGCGGTCGAACACGACGGATCATTCGTCTGAAAACTTTGGGCGCGAGATGGAGCGCCAAATCGGCGACGCTGCCAAGACCACTCGGCCAGTTACGCTACCCTACACGGCTCGCCATATGCACGGCAAGCACTCCACTTTTCTGAGTTGATCGATACCATGCGATTTAGGGCACCGCTAAGGCACGGCGCTCCTAAAAGACAAAGGGGTTAGCAGGCACTTACCGGCTAACCCCCGTCAATTATGGTCGGTGTGAAAGGATTCGAACCTTCGACCCCTTGCACCCCATGCAAGTGCGCTACCAGGCTGCGCCACACACCGAAACTCTATTAATTATAGCCTGAGGGTTTTGCAGGCTAAAGCAAAAAATCAGTGAGCGCCACTGAGCAAATCCCGAATTTCAAACAATTCTCGTCTGACCAATTGCAAGCGTTGCTGCGCTCTGCTTCCGTCTGGCAAATCGGATCCATCCAGGGTTGTACTGTCTTCAAAGTCGACTGAATCCGGAAAGTCACTGATGCTTAAATCTCTCGAATCCATCACATCAATGCCATCCAGCATCACTTCACCGTTGCGGCGCTTGTCGCCCTCTATTTGCACGATCTCATGCAACTTGTTGCGCGCACCGCTGATCGTGAAACCTTGGTCGTAGAGCAAATCGCGGATTTTCCGAATCATTAAAACTTCATGATGCTGGTAATAACGCCGATTGCCCCGTCTTTTCATCGGACGTAGCTGCGTGAACTCTTGCTCCCAATATCGGAGCACGTGAGGTTTGACACCGCAAAGCTCGCTGACTTCACCAATAGTGAAATAGCGCTTTGCCGGGATGGGTGGAAGGGAATTCTCCAATTGAATCAATACGCTATAACGTAAAGTTCCGAATTTACTCTAAGTCCAAATTTAGCGCAAAGGGTAACTGTATTTTTTTAAAATGTGTTGCGTCGTTACACATCACACAAGCCTTTACGGCCAACATTAAACTGAAATCAGTTCAAGCAATGCTGTTGTGGCCCTGTATTTGTTCTTTCAACTTATGGCTGGCATGAAAGGTGACGACGCGGCGAGCTTCGATAGGAATCGACTCCCCCGTGCGCGGATTGCGTCCAGGGCGTGGCGCCTTGGTACGAATTTGAAAATTTCCGAAGCCAGAGATTTTCACATCTTCGCCTTCCAACAGACTGTCAGAAATCAAATCAAAAAATGAATCCAGCATGTCTTTGGACTCGCGCTTGTTGAGACCAATTTGATCGAATAACAAATCCGCCAAATGAGCTTTGGTCAGCGCCGGGGTTTCCAGACTTTCAATTGAAAATTCCATTTTTTACCCCTCTTGTCATACTCGTTATTCTTAAGTTTATTGTTCGACTTAGTTCAAACACGCTGACGCGCCTGTAAGTGCTGTTGAAGCGTTGAAAGTATCGTTTGAACAACTGTCTCGATTGCTTCTTCGGTCAGTGTAGCGGTCTCGCTGCCAAGTACCAACCGCACAGCCAGACTTTTTTCGCCAGGTTGCATGGATGTATTGCCTTGGTGTGGCCTATATACGTCAAACAAGACAGCGCTTTTCAGCAAGCCTTGTGTGGCTGCTGCATTTATTGCCGTCATCAGGGCGGCATGGGTAATTGCCTCTGGTACGATGACTGCAATATCGCGCTCCACGGGCTGTAATTTGCTCACTGACTTGAAAAGGTGCACGGGACGTTCAAGAACAGCATGAAGTTGCAATTCAAAAAGTAGCGGTGCTTGTGCCAACTCATAGCCCTGACGCCACTTGGGGTGCAGCTCGCCTACAAAACCAATTGCCTTGCCATGCACTGTTACGCTGGCGCAGCGGCCTGGGTGCATGGACGGATGCTTTGCAGGCGCGAATGTCGCGCTAAAAGGCGATAGTAATGCCTCAACGTCTCCTTTGATGTCAAAAAAATCAACCGCTTTGGAGCCTTGATCCCAATTCAAATAAGATCGCGGCCCATAAGACAAACCTGCCACCACCATGGGCTGATGAAAGCCCGCCACGGTCGTGTCAGTGTTCTGGCTGCTCGCATCTCGCCAAAACACCCGCCCTAGCTCGAACACATTGACACGCGGCGCTTTGCGGTCAAGGTTGAACTTTAAAACCTGTAGCAAAGAACCCAGCAAGGAAGAGCGCATGACACTCATGTGACTGGCAATCGGGTTCAGCAGCTTGATGGGGTTCAGGTTACCTGCCAGCTCGTGTTCCCAGCGCTCGTCCACGAAGCTGAAATTTATGGTTTCCTGGTAGCCCAGCGACGCAAGCGTACGGCGCACGGCAAATGAGCTGCGCTCAGCTTCAGGCCTGAGCCGGGAAGTAATGGGCGCCAGCGGTGGGGTATCGGGCAGATTGTCGTAACCCACCATCCGCACAATTTCCTCAATCAGGTCTTCTTCAATTTGCAGGTCAAAGCGGTAGGTGGGTGGGGTAACAGTTAAAACCCCGTCGCCTTCTATGACTGGCAAGCCTAGGCGCTGGAGCGCGCCCAGGCATTGGGCCTGGGTTAGTGGCATCCCAATGATTTTGCTGGCTCTTGCAACACGCAAAGTCACTGGTTTGGCAGCTGGCACGTTGGCCTGCACATCATCCATTGGGCCGCAAACTGTTGCGAGCGTTCCGCAAATGTCGACGATAAGTTGCGTGATGTGCTCAATGTGTTCAACCGTATTTCCCGGGTCAACGCCACGCTCAAAACGGTGGCCTGCATCGGTTGAAAAGTTGTAGCGGCGTGATCGTCCGGCAATCGCTTTTGGCCACCAAAAGGCAGCCTCGACATAAACGTGTTTTGTGTCATCAGACACCGCAGTAGCATCGCCGCCCATGATGCCGGCAAGCGACTCCACCTGAATGTCATCAGCAATGACACCCACCTTCTCATCAACCGTGGCTGTATTGCCATTAAGCAGTTTGAGCGTTTCACCTGCCTTGCCCCAACGCACATCCAAACCGCCGTGAATTTTCTCAAGGTCAAAGATATGTGAGGGGCGACCCAACTCGAACATCACATAGTTTGAAATATCAACCAGCGCTGTCACGCTGCGCTGGCCGCAACGTGCCAGGCGATCAACCATCCACTGTGGGGTTTTGGCTTGGGTGTTGACGTAGCGAATCACACGGCCAGAAAATCGGCCACACAAGTCGGGTGCGCTGATTTTGACTGGCAAGCGCATGGTGTCAGCGACTGCAGCAGTAGGAAAAATCTGCGCTTTGAGTGGTGAACCCGTTAGTGCTGCTACTTCGCGCGCTACGCCGTAAACGCTCAGGCAATGCGCCAAATTTGGCGTCAGTTTAAGGGTAAAAAGCGTGTCGTCCAGATTCAGATACTCACGAATGTCTTTGCCCAGCGGTGCGTCGTCTGCAAGTTCAAGCAACCCGCCGTGGTCTTCGGACAGCTTGAGTTCGCGCGCCGAGCACAACATGCCCTCGCTTTCAACGCCGCGCAGTTGCCCGACTTTGATGAGGAAGGGCTTGCCGTCCTCGCCTGGTGGCAACACGGCACCAACCATTGCGCAAGGTACTTTGATGCCAACTCTGGCATTTGGTGCACCGCAAACAATGTTGAGCAAAGTGCTCTGCCCCACATCGACCTCGCAGACTTGCAGTTTGTCGGCATTCGGGTGCTTGGCAGCAGATTTAATTTCACCAACGACTACTTTTGAAAAAGGCGGCGCGACTTGTTTTAACTCTTCAACTTCAAGGCCTGCCATGGTCAACGTGTCGGCAAGTTGCTGGGTTGTGAGCGTCGGGTTGCAAAATTCGCGCAACCAGGATTCTGGGAATTGCATGTTTTACCTAGTGAATGTTCAGTTTTGAAATTGCGACAAGAAGCGAATATCGCCATCAAAAAACAAGCGCAAATCATTCACGCCATAACGCAGCATGGTCAATCGGTCTGGTCCCATGCCGAAAGCAAAGCCGATGTATTTTTCAGGGTCCAGCCCCATGTTGCGCACCACGTTTGGGTGAACCTGACCAGAGCCAGCGACTTCAAGCCATTTGCCAGCCAGTGGCCCGCTAGAAAATTGAATATCAATTTCTGCGCTCGGCTCAGTGAACGGGAAAAAGCTGGGTCTGAAACGCAGCACCAGGTCATCGCTTTCAAAAAACGTTCGGCAAAAATCGGTAAATACAAACTTCAAATCTTTAAAGTTGACGTTTTCGCCAATCCACAAGCCTTCACATTGGTGAAACATCGGTGAATGGGTGGCGTCACTGTCGACCCGGTAAGTGCGGCCTGGTGCGATGACTCGAATCTCAGGCATCAAGCCGCCAGCATCAATCAATGCTCGGTGTTTTTTAACATGCTGCACCGCATAGCGAATCTGCATTGGGCTGGTGTGGGTACGCAGCAGATTTGGTGCAGCTGCAGTGCCGCCCTCAACGTAAAAGGTGTCGTGCATTGACCTTGCCGGATGGTCTTCAGGTGTATTGAGCGCAGTGAAGTTAAACCAGTCGGTTTCAATCTCCGGGCCTTCAGCCACATCGAAACCCATGGATCCAAATATCCCCTCAACACGCTCCAGCGTGAGCGATACCGGGTGCAAGCCACCTTGTGTCGGCTGGCGACCCGGCAAGCTGACGTCAAGCGCCTCGGCTTTGAGCTGCTTGTCAAGGTCAGCATCGCTAAGGGCTTGGCGCCTGCTACCAAGCGCTGCCTCGATAGCCTGCTTGGCCAGATTAATAGCCGCGCCACGTGATTTTTTCTCATCAACCGACAACTGCGCCATGCCCTTCATGAGCTCGGTGATGCGGCCCGTTTTACCCAAGAACAACGCCTTGGCATTTTCAAGTTCGGCAGGTAGCGCAGCTGCTGCGAATGCAGCCGTTGCATCATCAACAATGGTTTCCAAATCAATCATGCGAACAAACCCAAAAATTTGTAAAACAAAAGGGCCGAAGCTTTTGCAAGCTCCAGCCCTCTATAGATCGGCGCAAGTAGCTATTGATTAAATAGCAGCTAGCTTGGCCTTGACTTGGCTCACGATGGCGTCAAAAGCAGCGCTGTCGTTGATCGCCATGTCGGACAAGACTTTACGGTCAATCTCAATACCGGCTTTGCGCAGGCCATTGGCAAACTGGCTGTAGGTCAAACCGCAAGCGCGGCTGGCGGCGTTGATACGGGTGATCCAGAGGCGACGGAACACGCGTTTTTTGGTACGGCGGTCACGGTAGGCATATTGCCCAGCTTTCATCACCGCTTCTTTGGCGACCCGAAAGACGTTACCGCGGCGACCGCGAAAACCTTTTGCAAGGGCTAAAACTTTTTTGTGGCGGGCGCGAGCCGTTACACCACGTTTGACGCGAGGCAT
>JAYVEE010000107.1:0-5356 GCA_043749005.1 Polaromonas sp.
ACCGGCTGGGATATTTATCGAGACCCGAAGAGACAAAGTGTCGGCGCGATTCAAACCAAGCAAATAAGTCGGTTGGACGGTTTTTATCCAGGATTCACCCGCACCATGACGTCATCACAACCAGCAACCAAAACTCCGCCGAAATTTGTCAAAGCCACGATGCAGCTCGACAGCGAAGAATGTATCCTTGTGCTGCAGGGTGGCGGCGCTCTTGGCGCCTATCAGGCTGGTGTATTTGAAGCCCTAAGCGAGGTCTATCGCGAACCGACCTGGGTGGCTGGAATATCGATCGGATCAATCAACGCAGCGCTGATCGCTGGAAACAAAGCAGCCTTGCGAATACCAAGGCTGCGTGAGTTCTGGGAACTTGTCAGTTCTGCCAACCAGCCATCGGCCCTGGTTAATAGCACTGCAGTTCGCGAAGCATTGAACGAAACTAGCGCTACGAACGGCATGCTGTTCGGCGTGCCAGGCTTCTTTGCGCCCCGCTTTCCGCCTGCCCCGTTTCAAGCTCAAGGAACGTTGGAAGCGATCAGTTACTACGACACAGCACCGCTGCAGAAGACTCTCGAGCGCCTGGTCGACTTTGACCTGATCAACTCGGGCTCTGTCCGTCTGTCCTTGGGGGCTGTCAATGTACGTACCGGAAATTTCCAGTACTTTGATTCGGCTAAGCAGCGCATCGATGCGCGCCACATCATGGCCAGCGGCGCGCTGCCGCCGGGTTTTGCGCCGGTTGAAATTGACGGCGAACATTATTGGGACGGTGGCCTGGTTTCCAATACGCCACTGCAGTATGTGCTGGACCAGCCCGGCAAGCGACGGCGTGTCGTGTTTCAGGTGGACCTTTTTGCGGCCACAGGCGCTATGCCCGCCACGCTGGCCGAGGTGACGGAACGCGAAAAGGACATCCGCTTTTCCAGCCGTACCCGCCTGAACACCACGATGGAGCTTGACTGGCAGGTCATTGCACAAGCCGCGCGGCGCCTGATTGCAAAGTTGCCGCCAGCGCTGCGTAACGACCCTGACGTGCGCGCATTGTCACGTCTGCGCAGTGAAAGCGCGGTTGATGTTGTGCATTTGATTTACCGGAGCAAACACTACGAGAGCCAGTCGAAAGACTACGAGTTTTCTCGCCTGTCGATGCAGGAACATTGGGACTCGGGGCGAGCCGATATGGCGCATACCTTGCATGACTCCAGATGGGTACAGCGCGAACGCATTACCACGGGCGTGCGTGTGTTTGACTTGACTTCTGACAGCCCGTCCGCCGAGCTACTTTCTAAATCACCTACTACTTAACCTGCTTCATGAACATTGATGATGTAAAACGCAACGCCTTCGCGATGCCGCTTACCAGCCCCGCGTTTGCGCCTGGTCCTTACCGTTTTATAAACCGCGAATTTCTGATCGTCACTTACCGAACTGACCTAGATGCTTTGCGCGCCGTCGTGCCCGAGCCGCTGCAAATCACGGAGCCCGTCGTCAAGTACGAGTTCATACGCATGCCCGACTCCACCGGCTTTGGCGACTACACCGAGTCAGGTCAGGTGATTCCTGTGACGTTTGAGGGCGTCGCCGGCGGTTATGTGCATTCAATGTACTTGAACGATGAGGCGCCTATTGCCGGCGGCCGCGAACTGTGGGGATTTCCCAAGAAGCTGGCGGCACCTGCCATGACCGTGGAAAAAGACACGCTGCTGGGCACGCTGGACTACGGCTCGGTGAGGGTGGCAACAGCCACCATGGGATACAAGCACCAAATGCTTCCTGCCGACACGGTACGCGCTGCCATGCTGGCTCCTAATTACCTGCTCAAGATCATCCCGCATGTCGACGGCAGCCCGCGCATTTGTGAGCTGGTGCGATATTTTCTCGAAGATGTCACTGTCAAGGGCGCATGGACCGGTCCGGCTGCGTTGGAACTTGCGCACCATGCCCTGGCGCCAGTCGCCAGGTTGCCGGTGCTTGAAGTGATCTCAGGCACTCATATCCTGAGCGACATGACGCTCGGCATGGGCTCAGTGATCCATGATTATCTGGCCTAGCTCGACTTGAGCTACAACAGCGCTTGTCGGCTTAACTCAATTTCAACCACCCCTGCTCGAAAGTATTTCCATGAAACTTCAAGACAAAGTGTGCATCGTCACTGGCGCTGCCAGCGGTATCGGCAAGGAAATCGCTCTCACCTACGCCCGTGAAGGCGGTAAAGTCGCCATTGCCGACCTGAACAAGGATGCGGCACAGGCAGTCGCTGACGAAATCACAAAAGCAGGCGGTACGGCCATGGCTGTGGTGATGGACGTGACCAGTGAAGAACAGGTGAACGCGGCAGTAGCGGTGGTGATAGCAGCTTACGGCGGCGTGGATGTGCTGGTCAGCAATGCCGGCATCCAGATCGTGCACCCGATTGAAGAGTTTCCTTTTGCCGACTGGAAAAAAATGTTGGCCATCCATCTGGACGGCGCTTTCCTCACTACCAAGGCTTGCTTGCCGCATATGCAGGCTTCGGGCAAGGGCGGCAGTATTATCTACATGGGTTCGGTGCATTCCAAAGAGGCCTCAGTGCTCAAGTCGGCTTATGTCACTGCCAAGCATGGGCTCATCGGATTGTGCAAGACGGTGTCCAAAGAAGGAGGCAAGCACAACATCCGGGCCAACGTGATTTGCCCCGGCTTTGTGCGCACGCCGTTGGTAGAAAAGCAGATTCCTGAGCAAGCCGTTGCGCTGGGCATCAGCGACGAAGATGTGATCAAAAAGGTCATGCTCAAAGAGACCGTGGATGGCGAATTCACCACCGTGCAGGATGTGGCCGAGGTGGCGCTGCTATTTGCCGGGTTCGGCTCAAATGCGCTGACTGGGCAATCGCTGGTCGTCAGCCACGGCTGGTTCATGCAATAGATCGTGCTGCTGGCCGCACATGACTGTTGAGTAGTGGTAGTCAATGTCGGCTTTGGGGTAGTCCGTTCAAAATCTTGGAATTCCGCTATGTCGTCGCAAACTGCCAGTGACGAACAGCCGGTAACTTGAAGTCCACTGTATTGACTTAAAAAAGTCGTCCGTTGGATAAGCGTTTGTCGCAAATCTCAACGCTGGCCCGACTGGCGCTGGCAGTCGTGTTCTTTCAACGGCTGTAGCACGCACCTCACCATCCACCGAGGAAATGACAACCTCAGTCCACGGATGGGTAATAGCGACAAAAACTTATAGAACTTGTTGTTGCAAATACAGCCTTGACAATATTTGTTTAAGCAAGTATTGTTCGCCATGGCTTCACAAACCGCTACTAATAGCAATTCCAGTCCATCCGCTTGCTCTCTTTTAAGCGCGACCAGCGATTTCTATCATGTTGATGGCTACAAGCCTGACGACAGCGTGGGCTATCTCATGCGTCGCATTATTTCGCTGGTAGGGCGGGACATTGAGCGCGAAATGGAGCCATGCGGCCTGACTAATGCCCAATGGCTTCCACTGCTCAAGCTGTATATGGGGCCGACTTCAACGGTAGCCGAGCTGGCACGTGAATGCGACCTTGACGCCGGATCAATGACGCGTCTGCTTGACCGGCTGGAAGCCAAACAGTTGTGCCGGCGCGTGCGTTCATCTGATGACCGCCGCGTGGTCAATATAGAACTGACCGAAGCTGGCCGCGCCGTAGCCAAAGAGATTCCGCAAACGCTTTGTCGTGTGCAAAACGCACATCTGACCGGCTTTTCGATTGAAGAGTGGCAAGTTCTGAAAGGATTTTTACGCCGTATTCTGGACACCGCGCAAACGCTGAACGCTGCTGCCGACAAGCCACCCAAAGGCACAAACCACACCACAAAAAGTGCATCAAACACAACGTCTGTCGAGAAATGAAGAACAAGCTCAATTCCGTTTTTGAAGCCGCACCAACAGTGCAAGAAACTCTGCCGCTCTGGCGCGCATCTTTTCGCATGGCCCTTGTCACCGTTGCGGGAGTGCTTGCAGCCGGTTTAATGGCTTCCAGCATGACAGGCTGCGCCGACATGTCTGGGATAGAGTCGAAAGCCAGCCTGCGCGATGCACCTTCTCTGGGCTTGCCTGCTGCAAACTCATCTGCCAATGCGGTGCCTACCGAATGGTGGCGCGGCTTTGGCGACCAGCAGCTTGATGCGCTGATTACTCAGGCGCTGCAAAGCAACCCCAGCCTCAAGCTGGCGCAGGCGCGGCTGGCCAGGGCCCAGGCTGTGACGGAAGTGGCTAACGCTGCAACCCTGCCACAACTCAACGGTCAGCTTGACGCCACGCGCCAGCGGTATACCGCCAATGGTGCTGTGCCGCCACCCTTGGCCGGTGCGGTGCGCAACAGTGGTACAGCCCAGCTCAGCGCCAGTTGGGAGCTTGATTTTTTCGGTAAAAACCGCGCTGCCCTTGATGCAGCACTGGGCAGCGTTAACGCGGCAGAGGCCGATGCCCAGGCGGCGCGCGTTTTGCTCGCCACCAATGTCGCACGCAGCTACTTCCAGCTGGTGCGCCTGAATGAACAGGTACTGGTTGCACGCCGTACCCTGGCCCAGCGTGAAGAAACCTTAAAGCTGGTGCAGGACCGCGTGCGAGCTGGTCTGGACACCCGGCTCGAGCTGCGCCAAAGCGAGGGCGGACTGCCTGAGGCACGCCTGCAAGTCGAATCGCTGCAAGAACAGATGGCGCTGACCCGAAACGCCCTTGGGGCTCAGGTTGGACAGGGAAATATGGCTCTGACCTTTATTCCACAGGCACAAGCAGCTATTAAAAATGTAACGTTAGCAAATGGGCTGCCAGCCGACCTGCTAGGTCGCCGGGCCGATATTGCGGCCGCGCGCTGGCGTGTTGAGGCTTCGTCCAAAGACGTGGTGAATGCCAAAACCCAGTTCTACCCGAACATTAACCTGGTCGCGTTTGCCGGTTTTTCCAGTATCGGATTGAACCGCCTGCTTGACTCTGGCAGTCAGCAATGGGGTGTGGGTCCAGCCTTGCGGCTGCCGATTTTCGATGCGGGCCGCTTGCGAGCCAATTTGCGCGGCAAAACAGCTGACCTTGATGCTGCAGTAGAAAGCTATAACGCCGCCGTGCTCGACGCTGTGCGTGACGTGGCTGACCAAGTGGCGTCCATGCAGGCGATTGGCCGCCAGCAGACCGAGCAGCGCGCCGCACAGGATGCAGCCGAGTCAGGCTATGAAATTGCCGTGCAGCGCTACAAGGCAGGTCTGGGCAATTACCTGAATGTGCTGACCGCTGAAACCAGTGTGCTAGCCCAGCGCCGGAGTTCGGTTGACCTCTCGGCCAGGGCGCTGGACACCCAGGTGGCGCTGATACGCGCACTGGGTGGCGGCTATACGGCAGTAGATCTGCC
>JAYVEE010000108.1:0-5355 GCA_043749005.1 Polaromonas sp.
TAAGATGAACGGCATGCCGCTGCCAGCGGATCACGGTGCCCCGGTTCGGGCGCTAGTCCCAGGCTGGTGCGGCGGAGCGTCCACCAAGTGGCTGACCGAGATAAAGATTGCATCCCATGACTTTTGGGTGCGCCTTAATACAACTGACCATACGCTTATAGGCCCAGATTATCCGCCTCCCAAGGCTGCATCTAACGATGAGTTGCGTTTCATTCGCCCTGATCAGTTGCTGGGCCAGCCTGTCACTTGGCAAGAAGGGCGTTCGACTCTTGCAATCCCATTGATGCTTGCAAAACAGCCCGACATACCCTCAAACTATCCGCTCGCGCGCGGTGAAATGCCGTTGCTGAAAGCTGGTGCGCAGGTATTGCGTGGTTACGCATGGGCTCCGCATGCAGGTGTGCGAAAGGTTGACGTGCGCGTCAATGGAGGTCGTTGGCTTGAAGCGCGGATCATTGATGTTCAGCCGAACCGTTACACATGGGTGCGTTTTGAGTTTCAGTTCAACCCTGCGCAAGGTGATTATTTGATTGAAACGCGCACAACGGATCGTCAAGGTAATGCGCAGCCGGTTAGTGTTCCTTACAACAAGGGCGGCTACAACTTCGTCGCGATACCTCAGTTTCACGTTCGCGTCGTTTGAAGCCGGTGCGCGGTGCGTGAAAGGCGATAGTTAATCACACGGCGCACAAGGGAAGGGCTGTCCAATAAGGAGATTTACCGCTGCCTAAAGCGTAAAAACGTTCGCGAGCTTTGCCCACTCATCTTGGCCAATCTGGATGGCTCTGTATCTTTTGCTCAATATAGGAGCGTCAACGCGGTGATGGAGCGTTCTTCCTAAATCTGAAGATGGAGCGGGTTTGGCAAAAAGAATTACGCCAACCACAGCGAAGCAACGAGCGATGTGGCTGACTACATCTTCGGCTTCTACAACTGCGAGCGACTGAATTCCCAACTTGGGAACTTGTCACCCAACGCTTTCGAGCGTGAATTGTCAACTCAACAACCTATTGATGTGGCCTAAATAACTTGACCACCGCAGCTAATATCTTTTTGTTTTATGCCATCAATGCCTGCTATTGACGTGCACCCGATTCAACTGGTTGGGGGAGAGTTTTGAACGTGATCCCTAGAAAGAGACGGACATACTGCACTCAAGCATCCTCATATGCGAATAACATGTTCTATCGAAGCCACTTATAAGGCAACATGGCCGACAGAACGCCATCTTTGAGAATTACGTGATGAAAAATCGCGGCAATAGCGTGGAAGCCGGCAATCCACACAATCGCATTGCCAAGAAATTTATGTACGTTGCCCCAGTCAGTTATTTTCGCTAATGAGAAATTGGCAATTGCGTTTAATCTGTCAACCCGCACCCCCCACAGCAATGTCAGCGGATGGGATTCGCTACCTAACGACAGGAGCGCTGTCGTTGGAAGCGCCAAAAGAAGCACCCATAGCGCAACATGCACGAACGTACCCATTGCCTGCATCCAATGAGGCATTTTGGTCTGTAGCACTGATGGACGAAACGCAACCCAGAGAAGCCGTAGCAATGTCATTACAAAGACGAATATGCCCAAGGACTCATGCCAAACTATGTCGCCTCGCGTAGCAGGGTCAATACCTTTGCGCATGATTTGACCAAAGTCACTCGGTCCGAGGACAAAAGCGCTTATCACGGCAATAGCCGTGACCCAATGGAACGCTCGGCTCAGTAAGTCATATTTTTTGGTCGGTTGTTGTTTCATAAGTTGATACAAAGTCTGATCAAGCTTTGCGTTAGTTTTGTTAATTAACTGCGAAGTTCTCCATTTGACCTCTAGGCCTTTGGCTTTATTTTCAATAAGAGATGGTTGTGCTCAACCTTGTCGCTATCTGGCTGTAGCTTTGATCAAAATATTTGAGGTTAGATATTGTTTGAATAACCGCTCATCAGCTCAAGTAGAAAGCGCTGCGCTTTCAGATGATGGGGTTGCGCAAAAAATTGTCAGTAATCGATCCAGTTTTTGTCGCTTTGCGGGGCACCTGGCGCTCTTGCAGGGCTCTCGCCCTGTTGCAGGCGCATCCATGCCCCGGCTCCCATTAATTTGCTGCTGTCACCGTCCACAAATTTGACAGTGAAAACAGTGTGATGAGTTGGGCGGTGTTCTCCTTCAAACCGCGATAGCGCACTTTGACGAATTCAAACTGGCACTTAATCACCTGAAACAGATGTTCTACCTTGGTACGCAGTCGAACTGATAGCGGTGCGCAACGGCCAAGTGATTGTTACTGACTTAAATTGGCAAATTATGCCCACCATCAATTCAACCATGTAGGTATCAATCGGCCAGCGGCTTTGTAATTCCGTCTATTTGCGCCATCACATCCGGCGACAGTCGCGCTATAACGTCTAGAGCATCCAGGTTATCTTTTAGCTGTTGGAGTTTTGATGCACCAGTAATCACGGTGCTGACATGCGGATTGTGTGCAACCCAGGCAATTGCAAGTTGACCTACCGTGCAGCCTAAGTCATCAGCAATGACCTCAAGTTGCGTTACTGCTGTATTTTTTGCATCGTCAGTCAGACCGTTCACTAAAAAGTTCATATCTTTGCGTGCACCGCGGCTGCCCTTGGGCACACCGTTGCGGTACTTGCCTGTTAGCAAACCGCTGGCCAGCGGACTCCAGGTGGTCAGCCCTAAGCCAATGTCCTCGTACAGGCGCGCGTATTCGTGCTCGACGCGCTTACGGTGAAACAGGTTGTATTGCGGTTGCTCCATCACGGGCTTGTGCAAGTGGTGCTTGTCTGCAATACACCAGGCCGTGCGAATCTCGTCTGCAGACCATTCACTGGTGCCCCAGTACAGCGCTTTGCCCTGCGTGATCATGTCGCTCATGGCATGTACAGTTTCTTCAATCGAGGTCAGGGCATCGGGCCGGTGGCAGTAAACCAGATCGATAAAGTCAAGGCCCATGCGTTTGAGCGAGCCATCAATGGCCTGCATCAGGTATTTACGGTTGAGGGTATTTTTACGATTGACAGTAACGCTTTTTGCATCAGTTTCTGCCAGCCCCCAGAAAAACTTTGTTGACACGATGTAGTTCAAACGAGGCCACTTGAGCGCTTTGATGGCATCGCCCATGACTTCTTCGCTTTTGCCACTGGCGTAGACCTCGGCATTGTCAAAAAAATTGACACCACGATCCATGGCCAGTGCCAGCATCTCTTTTGCATCTTTGACATTGACTTGGTTAGCATATGTGACCCATGAACCCACTGAAAGCTGGCTGACTTGCACGCCACTGGTGCCGAGGCGTCGGTATTGCATATTTAATCCTGTAAAACGTTTATGAAACTGTGAAGATTTCAGGTTATTGAACTTCTCGTTCATCTTCTGTAATCCAAAGCTTACGTATCGTGTCATCACCGTCAACTGTAAAAAGTATTCGTCGCAGCCAAACTTAAGTTGAAGTTTGAACTTTCGCCAGCAAACTTTTAAAGAATGGTCTGAATAACCCGCTGCCAATTGAAGTAGCGGGGCGGTAGCTTTCAGATGGCGGGATTTCAAGCGCAGTCTCCAGAGATTGCGGTGTTTTAAAGCCCACTTCGGCCGTTTTCAGTCTTTGCGGGGTGCTGACCCTGTCTGCACCCGCACTCATGCACCGGCTCCCAACAAGCTATTGCGTACCATCCATAAATTGGACAGCGCAAATAGCGTTATCAACTGCTGGGTGTTCTTTTTCAATTCCCGGTAGTGCACCTTGACATGACCGAACTGGCGCTTGATCACCCGAAACGGGTGCTCTACCTTGGCCCGAACGTCTGCCTTTAGCTTTTCCGCCTCGTCCGGCATGGCATCGGCGGCATGGCCTTTGTCTAGCGCTTTTCGCTTGTCAGGCCGCATGGCAATGTGCCATTTCACTTCAGGCTTTTGCCCGCTTCTCTATGCCCTGGCAGCCCGCATCTGCAAAGACCATACTTTATTTTCCATGCAGCATGGCTGTTGCCTTCGTTAATGTCATGCACATGGCCTGCTGTGCTCCGTACGGTATGCACCAATCCTGAGTCTGCATCCACGCCGATATGCGCTTTCATCCCAAAGTACCACTGGTTGTCCTTTTTGCTCGAATGCATCTCAGGATCTCTGGCATTGCCCTTGTTCTTTGTTGAGGTGGGCGCCGCTATCAAGGTGGCATCAACGGCAGCGCCAACTTTAAGCAGCAGGCCTTTGCTGGAAAGCTGCTCATTGACGGTGGCCAATATCTGTTCTGCCAGCCTGTGCTCTGCCAACCTGTGGCGAAATCGCAAAATAGTGGACTCATCTGGCAGGCGGGCGTGTGCATCTAGCTGGGCAAACTCGCGGTACAGGGGGACATCGAAAAATGCCTCTTCCATGGCGGGGTCGGACAAGGTGAACCATTGCTGCATGAAGTGAACTCGCAGCATGGCCTCAAGAACAAACGGAGGTCTACCGTTTTTCCCCTCGGGGTAGTACGGGGCGATGAGCTCGACCAGCGCGGTCCACGGCACGACGCGATCCATTTCAAACAAGAACTCCCGCTTGCGGGTCTTTTTGTTACTCAGGTTTAAA
The DNA here is from genome assembly GCA_043749005.1 of Polaromonas sp. Lineage (GTDB taxonomy): Bacteria > Pseudomonadota > Gammaproteobacteria > Burkholderiales > Burkholderiaceae_C > Polaromonas. The sequence goes on from JAYVEE010000108.1 coordinate 4,581, forward strand.
TCAGACTGCTTTGTTTCACGGACTGTGTGTTCACTGACTTGGCTTACGCCATGCGCACATATGACGGGGGGTTATGCAGAGGTTCCTTTGCGCCATCGCGGACGATTTGGGAAATGCGCGTAAGTGATTTCTTGAACCCGGCATAGGCTCGTTGCTTTTTGCGAAGCAGAAGCCAACGCCAGCGAACACAATCACGATGCGTCAAGTTCGAGAGACATTACGCCTGCACTTGTGCACCCAGCTGAGTTTTAGCGAGGTCGATTGCGAGTTCACACCCCCCCCAACAGGGGGTTACCCAACAAGGGTATTTCTGATAATGTAATAATCGCATTATTTTGTATGACTTATGTTTGAAACAGGGACATTTTATGAAAAAACAGAACTTTTCGCATATAGCCGTGTCTGCTTTGGCGGCTGGTTTTCTCAGCGGGTGCGGTGGTGGTGATACGGTATCGTCAGTTGCAGCCACTACCACACCCACTGCTTCTGGCAGCATCAGTGGATCGGTTGTCAAAGGCCCGGTTAACGCCGCTACGGTTTGCGTCTTTAAGCTGGACAACACAGCTGCCAGTAAAAAAGGTGCAGCAGTGGCCGTGACTGAACCAACCGCAGCCAATGGCTGCGTCGTCTCGGCAGCGGATGGCACCTACAACCTGACCCTGCCCGCTGGCACCACAGGCGACTTGATAGTTGAAGCGAGTGGCGGCACCTATTGCTCCAATGAAGCCCTGTATGACGCTACTGCCCGAGCTTGCGTAGGCACAGGCGGCACGCC
>JAYVEE010000109.1:0-38458 GCA_043749005.1 Polaromonas sp.
CCCGTCGCATGATCCACCCGATCCGCCACAAAATACCCATGCCGCTCAAACTGAAACTTGTCATCCGCCTTCACCGCAGCCAGTGACGGCTCGACAAACGCCTTCAGCACCTTCAAGCTGTTCGGGTTCAGGTTCTCGATAAAGTCTTTGCCGCCCGCTTCGGGGTGCGCCTCGACAAACAGCCGCTCATACAGCCGCACTTCGGCGTGTACTGCATCATTTACCCCAACCCAGGTGATCACGCCTTTGACCTTCACGGCGTCTGAGCCGGGGGTGCCGCTTTTGGTGTCGGGGATCAGGGTGGCCAGCACAGACGTTACGTTTCCTGCTTCATCTTTGATAGCGCCGGTGCATTCAATGACGTGGCCGTATTTCAGGCGGACTTTGTTCCCCGCAATCGCTGCACCGCTTGCGTTCACATGCGGCGGGAACAATCTAAAAAACCCTTTCGGCGGCGTCTCTTCAAAGTCGCTTCGGTCAATCCACACTTCCTTGCCGATTTTGAAATGGCGCTTGCCCAGCTCTGGCAGGTGCGGATGAACGGGGGCGGAGCAATCGTCAAGCTTTCCCGCTCCGATGACTTCATCCCAGTTCGTCAACACCAGCTTCACCGGGTCCAGCACGGCCATCGCTCTTGGGGCGCTGCCATCCAGGGTTTCGCGCAGGCAACCTTCCAGGGTGCTGTAGTCAATCCAGCTGTCGCTTTTGGTCACGCCGATGCGTTCGGCGAACAGTTGCAGGCTATCTGCCGTATAGCCGCGCCGGCGCAGGCCGACGATGGTGGGCATGCGGGGGTCGTCCCAACCGGACACTTTTCCTTCGTTAACTAATTGCGCCAGTTTGCGTTTGCTGGTGAGTACATACGTCAGGTTCAGCCGGGCAAATTCGTATTGGCGAGGTGCGGGGCTGGCCAGCAAGCCACCTTCAATCAAGCGCTCCAGCAGCCAGTCGTACCACGGGCGCTGGTCTTCAAATTCCAGCGTGCAAATGCTGTGGGTGATCTGCTCCAGCGCGTCTTCAATCGGGTGCGCAAATGCGTACATGGGGTAAATGCACCACTTGTCGCCGGTGTTGTGGTGGTGCGCGCGGCGTATGCGGTAAATGGCCGGGTCGCGCAGGTTGATATTGGGGCTGGCCATGTCGATTTTTGCCCTCAATACTGCAGCACCATCATCAAGTTTTCCAGCTCGCATTTCGCGCAAGCGCGACAGGTTCTCAAGAACACTACGGGTGCGGTAAGGACTGTCAACGCCGGGCTTGCCAAAGTCGCCCCGGTTATGGCGCATCTCGTCTGCCGTTTGCTCGTCAACGTAGGCCAGGCCTGCTTCAACCAGATAAACAGCTGCGCGGTACATGAAGTCAAAGTAATCGCTGGCCTGGTACGGATTGCTGTTGCCATCTTGTGCCCAGTCAAAGCCCAGCCACTTCACGGCATCAATGATGCCGTTAACGTATTCAACGTCTTCTTTTTCAGGGTTGGTGTCGTCAAACCTAAGGTGGCATACGCCGCCGTAGTCGCGTGCCAGGCCAAAGTTGAGGCAAATGCTTTTGGCGTGGCCAATGTGCAAGTAGCCGTTTGGTTCTGGCGGGAACCGCATGCGCACCTTTTGCGTGTCCAGTGGCCCTGCAGCATGGTGCGCTGCATCGCCGGGGCCTCCGCCCCAGCGGCGGCCTTGGTAAGCACCCGTAGCCAAATCTTTTTCAATGATCTGGCGTAGAAAGTTGCTGGGCTTGTGGGTTTCTTTGTCGGTGTTCGCGGGGGGGCCCGCGGCAGTCGTGGCTTTGAAGGGAACAGAGATGGTCATCGCGCGATTTTAGGGGCAGGGCGATTTCGCTCCCCAGTTTCAAAGCTGGACACGTATCAATTCAAAAGTATTGGTCACCATACATTTCAAAGATACTAATAACTGAAGGAAAAAATTGATGTTCTCGGAATTACCTCCGCCACAAAAACGTTTCATCAAGATTTGGGTGGCCTTGATTACAGTCTTTTTTCTTTTGCTAGCGTGGCTCTCCGTCCACATAATTCTGCTGGAAAAGCAGACCTCCGCCCAAAATCATGTGTTTCGCATGGGCGCTGCAACCGTCGAACCCGGTAAAACTCCGCCAGATACATTGCCTACCAACACCGATTTCACGCCGGTAAACATCGGGATTTATCTGGACGGTATTGAAAACGTGTCAATCAAAGACTTGTATTGGACCGCGACCTTCTATGTCTGGTTTCGCTGGAAAGGTGACAAATCGCTGGACCCTGGGAAAACATTTCAGATCATTGATGCCAAGATGGAAAAAAAGGAATTGATCGATAGTTATGTTGGGGCTGATGGCATCAACTATCAGAATTACAAAGTGATCGCGAAGATGACCAAGTTTTTCAACACGACCCGTGTGCCGCTTGATGATCACATGCTGAATATCTACATTGAGGATGCGTCGAGTGATGTATCGCGGTTACCCTACGCCACCGCGCTCCCTGGATTGTTATCTTCCTTGGCTACGCAGGAGTCAACATCCTGTTGCCACTAGTGGCCTTTTCCTGAGATGTTCACGGCCTGGAAACGGATGGAACAGAAGGAAAAGATATTTCTTTCTTTCTGGTGTGCGGTGCTTATCGTCGTTGCGCTGACAAGCGGAATTTTTCTCAGCATGGAGCAGCGTGCCAATGTGGCCGCTTCGATTGAGCGTCATGCCGCACGTATCGGCTTGGCGACTGTCGAATCCGGACAAACTGAACCCGAGCAAACGCCGCCTGCGGGACATGAGAAGGATGTAGTCTGGACTGCGAAGGTTGGCATTTACCTTGACCAGATATGGCACTTGTTGGTCTGTTTGTTCGCTGCTCCTGTGATCGGCTGGCCCTTCAAACGGGTGCGATTTTTGCCGCGGCTGCTAATGCGTACATCATTTCCGGCATTATTCCTGAGACGGGTGTTGCCACGCTCGCTGGCAAAATGAACTGGTTTGGAATCGCTTGTATCGGCATCACCATACTGCAGGCCGTGATTTACCAATATCGTTTTGAAGGCGTGGAAGAACGTAGGGATGCTTCCTGGCTTTTTGATGTCACGACATTCATTTTTTTGGCGCTGCTTTTTGTAGGTCTCAACGTCGCGGTGTCACTCTCGGCCTCACGTTAGCCTGACTGTGGCTCGGGCTGCTCAAGTTGGCAGCCCTTTTCACTTGCCAACTTTGCCGTATCCAAACGCCGATGCTTGCGGTGCAGGTCAACAAATTCCCAAATTTAATCCGCAGGTTTTTGCGGCGGTTGGGGGTTACGTTTCGCTACTCTCTTTATGCTCAAGCAGTAGGCGTTTGGCAAGGCTCTGCGTTCAAATGAAGGTATGGGTCTTTTAAGCCCTTTAACGCCTTCAAGGAGTACCTTGTGAAAAATTTTGTGAGTAGAAAGAGCGATTCAAACCGTTTTGGACTGATTGCTTCAACCATTGTGGTGGTGGCTTTCAGTTTTGCCGGTGCAGCGCAGGCCCGCGACAACGCTTTGCTGTCCATCGGTATCAATGTGCCGGGAGCAGTGAATCCAAGCTACGCTTACCCTGTGTATACGCAGGTACCTGTCTATGTGCAGCCGCGTCCTGTCTACGTGCAACCTGCACCGGTTTATTACCAGCCAGCACCTGTTTATTACAGCAGTCCACCGGCCTATTACGAACCTCCACATGGCTGGAAACACGGTCACTACAAAAAACATAAAAAATACGACCGGGATGACGATGACCGCTACGAGCGGCATGATAATTTCCAGCGAAGTTACTATGCGCCGGTGTATTACCAGCGCTAAACAAATGCGCCAGAACATAAAAAAACCTGCTTGATGCAGGTTTTTTTATGTTTCGGATGTGCCTGGGCGTTACATGGCTTTCCAGAAAATATAGTCCGCTTGGTACGGCAGGGTCAGCTTGTCACCAACGTCAGACGGACCGCAAGCCTTGCTGAGGTCTTGTCCACCTTTGGTGTTGATACGCTGGATGTACGTCACGTTTTGCATGGCACCTGCATTCATGCCGGGCGCGCCTTTGGACAATTGAAGGGCTATGTTGTTGCCGCCAGTAGCAGGAGCTAGGGCAATTTGTGTACCGACAACGCTTGAACCGTCATTGTGTGTCCAAGTAGCTGGCGGGCCGCTGTAAGCACCAATTGTTTTACCTGTGCGGTCAATCAGGTCAGCTTTGGGCGAAACCAGTGTCCAGCCCATCTGCCCACTGGCGGCCACGTTGGGGCGGCATTCGTAATTTAGCACACCCACACCTGTGGTTTCAAGTGCTACCTCGTTGCCTGCTGGCACACGAATTGATTCGACCAGCTTGTCCTGGTTATATTCTTTGGCGGGCGGCTTGGCAGTTGAGCAGGCTGCCATGATCAGGGCAGTGCCCGTAACCAGGCAAAGAGTGGCAATCGCGCTTTTGCTGTAAGCCCGTGCTGTGTTGTGGGTTGATTTCATGCATCCTCTTTCTTTATTGATTTATGTGACCAGTAGACAGTATTTGCAAGTAAATGTGTGTAGGACAGCCGTTGCATGGCATGCCATCCATGGGCTGCAAATCTATTTTCAGACCACTACATCGCTTTAAATAAATGGCTGTAAAGGCGACTTACAGCTAGCTTGTCTGGAATGCCGTGCACGGTGATCGAGAGCTTGCCCTGCTCGTCGCGCCGCACGGTGTGTATTGCGGTTGCCCGCACTACTGTTCCCCGGTGAACTTGCCAAAAAGTCTGACTGTTTAATTGCCGCAGCAAATCTTTAAGCGGCATGCGGATAAGGTATTCAGCGTTGGCCGTCAGCACACGGATGTATTTGTCTGATGCTTCAAAGTACAGCACGTCTGTGATCGGCACCATTTGCAGGGTGTTGCCAAGCGAGCCAGCCAACGCAGCAGAAATCATCTGCAAGGGGAAAATTGAGGGCGGTACTGAAGGAAGCAGGGCGCGTAACTGGGTCAACACCTGTTCCACTTGCGCATCCGCAGTTGCTATGCTATTTATAGCTGCTTGCGCCCGTCTCTTTTGGTCTGACTGTAGTTTTTGTACAGTTTTTGTCAGTCTGGCAGGCTGTACGGGCTTGAGAAGGTAATCAATGGCCTGCGCGTCAAATGCCGCCACGGCATATTGGTCGTAGGCGGTCACAAACACCAGCGCCGGAAAGGGTTTGCTACCCGCTGCTGGCGCAGGCCAGGCGTCCAGCAGGTCGGCGGCGGCTTCCAGTCCAGTCAAGCCCGGCATTTGTATGTCAAAAAACAGTACGTCTGGTTGCAATGCCAGGGCCTGCGCAACAGCTGACGCGCCGTCAGCAACTGTTGCGACCACTTGCAGATCTGGCCAAGCGCTTGCCAGCTCTGCCTTTAACGCTGCCGCCAGCAGGGGTTCGTCTTCAGCGATCAGGGCAGTGACTACATGTTTTTCATGCATTTTGTGAAGGAAAAGTAATGCTGGCCTTGGTAAATCCGGCGCAGCCAGCTCCTAAATAAATAGCGGCTTGGCTACCATACGTGGCCTGCAGGCGCTCTCGCACCTGTGCCAGGCCAAAGCCTGCGCCGACTTTCAGACCAACGCCGCTGTCTATAACATTCAGCACAATATTTTTCCCCTCGCGATGCGCGCTGACTGCAACGCTGCCGCCTTCAATCTTCGGCTCCAGACCATGTTTAATGGCGTTTTCAACCAATGGTTGCAGCAGCAAGGTGGGCACGGGCTGCGCGGCTAACTCTGGCGGTAATTCAAGCGTGTATGCAAGGCGTGGCCCCATACGCACTTGCATCAGCGCCAGGTAGTCGTCCAGCCGATCAAATTCATCGCCCAAGCTGTGGCGCGTAGCCCGCGACGCAGAAAGCGTGGCGCGCAAGTAGTCAATCAGGTGGTCCAGCATCACCGTGGCACGCGCTGGGTTTGTGGCAATCAGCGCGCGCAGGTTGGCCAACGTGTTAAACAACATGTGCGGCTCAAGCTGGCTTTGCAGCAGTTTTAATTGCGCCTCAGTAGCTTGCTGGCGCGATGTGGCAAGTTCACGCAGCAAATAGCTGCTTTTGCCTGAGGCATAAAAAAAGTAGCTGATGCCCACACCCACACCGACGGTGAACAAAAACAAATATAGAAAAAACCGAGGTTGGTTGGGCAACAGCTCAAACGTTGATCGTCCGCTGTAAGCGTCCCCTACCAGTGTGCCCACCACAAACCCGAAACAAACCCCGACCAAAATAATCACCACACCGCGCCAGCCGCGTGGAAAGCCAAAAGGCGATTTCACATCAATAAAAAACCGCGAGCCGTCAATCACCAGCCAAGAGCTGATCCCTGTGGCAAACGAATAAACAAGTTGCGAGTCAAAACGCTGGCTTGGTTTGGACAGCCACAGCACCACGGAGATAACCAGGCAAAACCCCATCACGATCAGGCAGTGCCGTGCCAGGAGCGGTGCGCAGACCCGCAGCTTTTGCAGGACTGATTTATTTATATTTAGCGGGAAGGCTGTGCTTGTAAAAGGCATGCGCTTATTGTGGGGGATCAGACTGGTGCCAACTGGCGATTGAAAAACGTCACCATCTTTTATACAACAGGGGCAAATCGGCGCGCACAAAACCAGGCGGGTCGACCAGCATAGGCGTCAGGCTTTGAGCCAGCTCTGCTGGCCATGGTGAAAACAGCGAGCCATGTCAAGCCTCAGGCAAGTCAAGCACCATCGTGCAACCGGGGCAGGCTGCTTGCACAGCCCGGACATGGGCGTTGGGTGCCAGCCACTGATCACGACCTGCCGCGACCAAACCTGTTGCTACCGCGGGTTTGGCGAGCGTGGTCAAGTCAAACGGCACAGTCATGGGCACAGACGCCAGCACAGCTTTGATGCGCGGGTCTTGATGACCGTACAACGTTTCGTCGCCAAACTTGAGCTGATGCAGCCAACTTGCCAAGATCAGCTTGATGGCATCGCCCCAGTTGCCTTTAAGTTGAACGATCAGTCCGACGCAAGCCGGAAAGTCGTCGGCCATGTGCGCCTGGCAATAACGCTTGAAGTTGGCTGGCGACCATTTGCCGCCAGCCAGCACCAAAGCTGTCAGCCCGCCTGCAGACGTGCCGTAGACACCCACGCGGTCAAAATCAATCAACGGCGTAAAGCGGCTGTCTTGCTGCATGGCGTCGATGGCTTGGGAAACTTCGAGTGGGCGCAGCTTCCAACTTGCAGGGCCGACCAGTTGCATATCGCGATGGTTGTCGCCTTCGTGCTCAGGTATGGCGACGATGTAGCCCGCGTCGACAAAACTGCGGGCCAGGTCAGCCAGCGGCCAAGGTGAGCCACCTGAGCCATGCGAGAACACCATCAAGCGCCGATTCCCCAGTACAGGCTGGCCGCCATCGGCCAGCTGAAGAGTGAAGGGGCCGCGTTTGAATTCGCTTGATCCGCTGCTGCTGGGGTAGAACACAGTGATCGAGCCCTTACTGGCGACGCTGCCAAGGACTGTTATGCCCAGACTGGGCTTGCCTGCCGTGAACTTGTCTGTAGCCCAGGCTGATTGCGCGGCAAGCGTTGCCATGCACACCAGTACCTGCGCCAAAGCAATCGGCACAAACCGTTTGACAAGGTTTTGGACGCGGTCGCTATTCACGCTCATGCCCCTTTGAGGTTGCCAGTACTGTTGGCTTGGCTCCACACCAGTCCCCACAAGCGCAGGGCGCGACCTGCAAACACGCCACTGCAAACACCGTAGACCGCGCAAATGCTGTAGCGGAAGGTGGCGCTGTGCAGCAGATCAGGCCGCATCGCGGCTGTAATGCCCACGCCATATTTGGTCATAAAAATACCCATCATCAACAGCAGTGGTACCCAACTGCCGGACAGCCCAAAGCGCTGCGTCCAGCTGTTGTAATGCGTGCCCTGTTGTACTGGCCGCTGCGCGATGAGGGTGGCCGCCAACACCAACGAGGAGCCCCAGGCCAGCAGTAAGGCGCCTGCCGACCCAAACACCGAAATCACGCCGTAAATTGACAAGCACAACATCGCCAGTGGAATCAGGGTGATGCGCTTAAGGCCCGGCGAGCTGGGTAGCGACTGCTTAAATCTAAACCATAACAGTAAAACGAAAACAGCCCAGACCCAGATCGGCGTGTGGGTGATGATTTGAACAAACATAACAAACTCCTCGTGTTGTTAGCCAATAAAAAAAGCCGTAAAACCAGTGCGAAGCATGGGGCTAATTCTGCTTTGTGGCGCTGAAGTGCTCACGCTCGCGCTGAACAAGCCGCGCATGCAGACCGGCACCACCATGCCGTGAATAGCCAGGCCCAGCCCCCGAGCCAGCGCAGGAAAAATCGCCCAGTTTTTGCCACTCACTGTAGACAGCAAAACCAGCATCAGATTAACGGTGACATACACAAACGCGTGGATGTACCAGCCCAGTTTGGTCCCCGCTTGGCGGCGTGCCTGGCGTTCGAGCGCCGGCGCTGACAAGTTAGTGGTTCTCATGAAAATTTACCTTGTGTAAATCGTTGAGAAAAAGCGCTGTCAATTCATCATCAGGTCGACATCAAACCAAGGCCAGCCATTGATGCCACACCAGGTTGCCCACATAGCGGTTCGGCAGCAACGTGAAAGCACCCGCCACCAAGCAAGCGCTGATGTACAGTCGCTGCATGGCCCCGCGGTGGCCAGCAATGTTGCCCTGTGCCAGAGCCTGAAATGCGCGGAACAAGAAGTAAAAAGTCACCGGCACAAAAAGGTGAATCGGGGTAAAGCCAGCTATATTGATCAAGCGGTAATCGCGGATAAAAATCGCCGAAACTGCTGCTACCGCCATCATCGTGACCCAGGCATAGCCAAAGGCGCGATGTAGCTTTGGGCGCTGCATGCTGCTTTTGCGCGCCCACAGCGCGATGGGGCCAAGGCAGATGGCCGTCATGGATGCGGTCATGTGAACTGCAATCAGGGGGGTTAGTTGCATGGTGAGCTTCAAGTGGTGATGGACTGGAGTTTGCCTAGGGTGCGGCCGTGTCACAACGGGTTTGCGACGAAACGCCAAAAAGGCGCGCGAACCGCCTGTAGCACTGTTTAAACCGCAAGACGCGCCAGCGATAATCAAAGTCTTATCAAGGAGCGTTTGTGGACATCACCCTGCTAGTCAAAGCCGCCATCATGGGCATCGTTGAAGGCTTGACCGAGTTTTTGCCAATTTCATCGACCGGGCATCTGATATTGGCGGGCGCGTTGTTAGGTTTTGACGACGAGAAGGCCAAGGTGTTTGATATTGCGATTCAAACCGGGGCGATTTTTGCGGTGATATTGGTGTACTGGCAAAAAATTCGCAGCACCGTGGCCCGTTTGCCGACAGACAAGCAAGCGCAACAATTTTCGCTGAATGTATTGATTGCTTTTATTCCAGCGGTTGTTTTAGGATTGCTTTTTGGCAAAGCCATCAAGGCGAATCTGTTCACTCCCGTGGTGGTGGCCAGCACCTTCATCATTGGCGGTTTTGTTATTTTGTGGGCTGAAAGGAGGCACAAAGACAACCCCGCCGCAGCGCGCATCGACAGTGTTGAAGCCATGACATGGATGGATGCACTGAAGGTCGGGCTGGTGCAAACACTGGCGATGATACCGGGCACCAGCCGCAGCGGTGCGACGATTATTGGCGGTATGCTTTTAGGCTTGTCTCGCAAGGCGGCGACTGATTTTTCATTCTTTCTGGCCATGCCCACGCTGATGGGCGCTGGAGCTTACAGCTTGTTCAAAGAACGCGCGCTGCTGAGCACGGGCGACATACCGATGTTTGTTGTTGGCTTGCTGTTTTCGTTTATCAGCGCCTGGCTGTGCATCCGCTGGTTACTGCGTTACATATCCAGTCACAGTTTTGTACCGTTTGCCTGGTATCGCATTGCGTTTGGTTTGGTGGTGCTGGCCACCGCCTGGAGCGGTTTGGTGACCTGGGCGGCTTGACAAGGCAAAAAACCAGCTGAGTTCAGATAAGCAAGTTGCCTCAAAAGCGCGTCGAAGCTGGTTGTTTAGCGAAGGTTAGCATTTTGACCAGAGCCACCCCAGCTGGCACCTTTCAGGGGTGCGATGAAAACTGGCTCAGCAGCAATGTGCGTCTCAGCGCATTTCCCCTGACAGCCGGCATCGGTCAATGGAGGTGACTTCGCGTTGCGCAGCCAGACCATTGATGATCGGATCCCAGGTGCGCCAACTTCCGCCATTGCCATGAATCAGGAGCAGCGGCTTGTCCTGGCCGCGTTTGACAATGTTCAGTTCCATGACATGAGATTACAAGCCGCACCCGAAGCTATCCAGAACGTTTGGGATTCAGAGGCCGTAAAAAAAATGCTGCTGGTTTGCTGTCATGCCAGTAAAAAGTCACGCCATCATATTCAGCATCGCAGCTTCAATCGCGGCTGCTGTGGCTGCCGGTTTTTCCATTGGGAAAAGATGGGTGCCGTCGAGCATCATGATGCGGCCTTTGCTCACTTTTTCAGTCAACGCCATGCCTACCTGCTTCATTTCTTGTGACTGACGGCCACCAATAAAAGTGACCGGGCACTTCAGGGGGTGCCGCTTGATGAGCTGGTCCAGGTTGTGGGGCAGGGTGTTGTAGATAGCGGTTTCTACATTGCGGTCAAAGCTTAAAGCGCGTATGCCTGCTTCATCATGCGTGCCCTGCTCGATGTAGTCGCGCAGAACCTCCTCATCCCAGCGTGCAAAAGCCTTTTTGCTGCGGAAATGGGCCAACACCTCATCTATTCCCGGCCACTGGTGCTTGCGTTTGCGGCTCACTACCCCGGGCGATACCGACCCCACCAAACTGGTACGTTTGGCCAGGCTCAAGCCCGTAGCGCGCCAGCCACCGATAAGCGGCGAGTCCAGAAGCACCACACCGCGCAACTCTCTGCCGCCCAGCTCAGGATGGAGGGCTGCGCACATCAGGCTTAAGAATCCGCCCAGCGAGTGGCCGACCAAAAATACTGCCTGGCCAGATTCCTTGACCTGCTGAGTGCTGAAGTCAGCCAGCTGCTGCACCAGATGCGGCCAGTTGCTGGTGACCGGGTATGCCGGGTCATGGCCAAACTTTTCAATCGCCTTGACAGCATAGCCACGCGTCTCAAGCGAGCGAAAAACCACGCCGTAAGTGCTGGCAGGAAAGCTGTTGCCGTGAGAAAAGATGATGAGGGGTTTTTTTTTGGTTGGCACGTGGTTTGGTGTTCGTCAGTCTCAACACATTATGGTGGGCGACCACGGGACACTGTGTCACCAGCGCGCATAAAAAAAGCCGTCTTTCGACGGCTTTTTTACTTCTCTTGGTAAGCGCACCTTGCAAAACGGCAGAAAACTTTTTAAAAAGTTTCCTGGGCTTTTTGTGCTGCCTGTCAGGCAGCGAGGGCCAAGGCTTTCACCTTGGACGACAGGCGGGACTTGTCACGCGCTGCCTTGTTTTTATGAAAAATGCCTTTATCGGCTACGGTATCGACAATGCTCTGGGCTTTGGCGAATGCGTCTTTGGCTTTTTCCTTGTCGCCTGCGGCAACGGCTTTTTCAACGTTTTTCACAGCGGTACGATATTTTGAGCGCAGCGAGGTGTTCGCGGCGTTGAGCTTGACGTCCTGGCGGACACGTTTACGGCCTGATGCCAGGCGCGGGTTCTTTTTCTTGGGTTTGGCGGTTGCCATAATTTCATTCCTTTGGGGTTCAGACGGGTCTGAAAATGATCTGCAGATGATTCAAGCGAAGCCTGTGATTATATGCTGGCGCTAGACTAGGTGCGCAGGCGGTCAATTGCAGTCATTCACCGCATAAACTCCATCTGTGTCACTTTTCAAATCCGCCTCAACTGTCTCTGCTTTAACACTGGTCTCCCGCATCACTGGCCTGGTACGTGAGCTGCTCATAGCCGCTACCTTTGGCGCGAGCGCCATGACTGATGCGTTTAATGTCGCATTTCGTATTCCTAACCTTTTCAGGCGACTGTTTGCTGAAGGCGCGTTTAGCCAGGCTTTTGTGCCTGTACTGGCCGCCAGCAAAACCCAAAACGGAGACGAGCACACCAAGCTGGTGATTGATCGGGTAGCCACTTTGCTGAGTTGGGCGTTGCTGCTGACCTGCGTTGTGGGCGTGGCTGCTGCGCCGGTTTTGGTCTACGCCATGGCCAGTGGGTTGAAGCAGGATCCGCGTAGTTTTGAGGCGGCAGTCTTCATGACGCGCTGGATGTTTCCGTACATTGGCTTTATGTCGTTGGTGGCTTTGTCCAGCGGAGTGCTTAATACCTGGCGGCGGTTTGCTGTGCCAGCCGCCACGCCGGTGCTGCTGAATCTGGCCATGATTGCAGCAGCCTGGTTTGGCGCGCCGTGGCTTAAAACGCAGGGCGTTGAGCCGATTTACTCGCTGGCCGCTGGTGTGATGCTGGGTGGCGCGCTGCAGTTGGCGGTACAAATACCCGCGCTGCTGATGTTGGGCATGTTGCCAAAAATCAGCTTTCGGTGGTCTGCGGCCAGGCAGGCCTGGGCTGACCCTGCAACCCAAAACATTACCAAACTGATGCTGCCTGCGCTGTTGGGCGTGAGTGTGGCGCAAATCTCGCTGCTCATCAACACGCAAATTGCCTCGCATCTCACCTCGGGCAGCGTGAGCTGGCTGACCTATGCTGATCGCTTGATGGAGTTCCCCACCGCCATGCTGGGCGTGGCAATTGGGGTGGTCCTGATGCCTCAGTTGGCCGCTGCCAAGGCTGCCAACGATGCTGAAAAATACTCCAACATGCTGGATTGGGGGCTGCGCATTGTGGTGCTGTTGGGGTTGCCAAGTGCTGTCGCGCTTTTGACGTTTGCCCAGCCACTGGTAGCCACGCTTTACCACTACGGCGCATTTTCTGACCGGGACGTGGCGCAGACCACCACTGCGCTGATGGGCTACGGCGCGGGGCTGATCGGTCTGGTCGCCATCAAGGTCCTGGCGCCTGGTTTTTATGCCAGCCAGGACATTAAGACGCCGGTACGCATAGCGATCGTGGTTCTGGTCATCACGCAACTTCTCAACATGGTTTTTGTGCCGTACTTTCAACATGCCGGGCTGGCGCTGTCCATCGGTATTGGCGCGATGATCAATGCGTTATGGCTGCTGATTGGGTTGATGAAACGTGGCAGCTACAAGCCTGCGCCGGGCTGGAACGTTTTCGCCTTGCAAGTGGTGGCTGCCAGCACGTTGCTGGCGGTGTTTTTGCTGTGGGCAGCGGGCGCGGTGAACTGGATTGGCCTGAAAGCTGCCTATTTGCAACGAATTGGGCTGTTAGCCGCCGTTATATCGGCGGGAGCAGCTATGTATTTTGTAGCACTTTGGGCTGCAGGGCTGAAGTTGCGAAAACTGATGCGGCGTTGAGACATGCCGGGTCCAGGCTGATGACTTCAAAACAGATTTGTGAGAAAGTAGCGCCATGCCATTAAATCTGCAAACGCCTTCCACACTGGAATATTTCACCAGCCTGGTACAGAGCGACGCACACTTTCCGCTGCTGGAAACCGCCATCAGTCTGGCACAGGACGAATATCCAGATCTGGATGTGCAGCGGATACTGAGTGATGTTGACCAGTTGCAGGCACGCCTGAAGCGGCGCCTGTCTGCTGATGCATCCGCGCTGCAAAAGCTGCGGCTGTTAAATCAGTTTTTCTTTCGGGACTTGGGTTTTGGTGGCAATCTCAACAACTATTACGACCCCGACAACAGTTACCTGAACGTGATGCTGAAAACCCGGCGCGGCATACCTATCAGCCTGGCAGTGCTGTGGCTGGAGCTGGCTGGCAGCCTGGGCTTGAATGCACGTGGTGTGGCGTTTCCGGGGCATTTCATGGTCAAGGTCAATCTGCCCAAAGGCCAGGTGGTGATTGACCCTTTCAGTGGCCAGTCACTGAGCCGTGAAGAGTTGTCAGAGCGGCTGGAGCCGTTTCGTCAGCGCCGCCTTGCTGATAGCGATGGTGACAGTGACTACGACACGCCTATCGGGCTGTATTTACAGACTGCACCGCCGCGCGACATCATCAGCCGAATGCTGCACAACCTGAAAGAAATACATCGAAGCCAGGAAGACTGGCCGCGCCTGATTGCGGTGGTGGATCGCCTGATCGTGCTCCACCCTGATGCCTGGGCTGAGTACCGCGATCGTGGTCTGGCTTGGGCGGTGCAAGGTCAGGCAGCGCGCGCTGTCCCCGACCTGGAGCAGTACCTGGCGCATGCCAGCGATGCAACAGATCTCGATGTGGTGGCGCAGCGTGTGGCGCTGCTGCGCCGCGAAGCCACTTGACGCGCTAGTGCGGAGCGCGTTTTAGGAACTGCGGAATTTGCATCCCATCCGGTAAATCGACGTTGCGACTGAGAGCCGGTTTACTATTTGACCTCACAGGTGCCATGCTGGGCCGGTTTGCGCCCAACAGCGACAAACGCGCGCCATGAATGAGGGACTCTTGCGCTGGCATCAGAATATTGGGCAGTGATGAACCCAGACGGTTTAACGAAGCTTGAGGCAGGCCAGGTCTGTTCACGGAAGCCAATGCTGATTTGGCGGGGCTTGGCTTGATAGCCGCCATCGGCTGTGACGGCGACGAATCATTGGCGGCCTGCGGTGGGTACAGCAGCGGTTTGAGCCAGTCCAGTATCGGCTCCCACTGCTGCAAATCAGTCGCTGCGGTTTGCGCAGGCAAGTCAAAAATCGTCATGCCCCGCTCCAGGCTGCGCACATACAACTGGGTTTCACGCAAAGCGCCGAGATACCGCACACCGAGTTCTTTAGACCAGGTGCGCAAGGTTTGGGCGGCGTTGGTTCGTGCGTCAAGCCGCATGCCGATGATGACCAATTTGCAGCGACCACTGGCAACGCGCGGAAGGCTCATCAGCTCTGCGTGGCAGGCGGTGGCGGACTCACGGTCAAACATCGAATTGCAGACCGGCATGATGATGGCGTCTGCAAACATCACCACCCGCGCCAACTCAAAGCCGTGCATGCCGCCGGGCGTGTCCAGCACTACATGGGTGATGCCAGTGGGCACACGCAGCATGTTTTTCTGGTCAACCGCCCAGGGTGCGATTGCGGGCAGCGTCGCGTCACGCCGCTTTAGCCAGGCGCGTGCTGACTGCTGGCGGTCGACGTCGCCCAACATTACCGAGCTGCCTTGTAACGCGCACCACGCCGCCATGTGCGCAGCTAGCGTGCTTTTACCACTGCCTCCTTTTCGGTTGACGACTGCGATGACTGGCATTGAATTTCCATCAAGATGTAAAAAGGTACATTTTGATACAAATTGAAAGGGTTGTCCAGCAAATCAATCACGCTGGACGCAGACAGCTAGGTTTTTTGTAGCAAATTCGTACTGGTGGATAGTCAATCGCAGCGTGGAGTTCATGCTCGTTGTCACACCTGCGCTGCTGTCAGTTTTACCCCCAAAGAGATCATGGCGTCGGGCGTTGGGCCGGAAAAATACAAGTCAAACTGAAGGGGTTGCGCAAAAAGGGCGTTAATGTGTGGTGTGTTGAGGCTAATAACTAAAATTCTGAATGCTATTAAATTAGCGCGGCTTGCCCCGTTGATTACTGATCTGACAGCTTAAAGAGTGCATTAAAAAGGCTCAAAAACGACCTGAAACAGTACAGACAGGCTTCAAATACGTCAAGGGCACTTTGAGCGCTTCTGGTCATGCAATCTGCAATAAAAGTGTTATTGCCAGGGGATATAAGCGGTCAGGTCGCGTTCGGTAAAGTGATAAGGTTGATAAGTGATTGTTGTGCGTCAATCACTAATGGACAGGTTTCCATCTGTGTGGATTCCGGGATTAAAGAGCATTGCAGACAAAGATAAATCAAATCAGGAGACGAAGCCCCATCAAACTACCGTGACGCTGGCCCCGTTCGCTTTCGCCGCAATCACGCCGATCTGATAGACCTGCTCGCCTGCATCCCGCAGCGTCCTGGCAGTCGCTTCGGCATTCCCTGCGTCAACGACCACCACCATGCCAATGCCGTTATTGAACGTCCGGTTCATCTCAAAATCATCAATACCCGCTGTTTTTTGTAGCCATGCAAATAGCTCGGTTTGCGGCCAGCTGCCTTTGACCAGATGGGCGGCGGTGCCTTCGGGCAGCACTCTGGGAATGTTCTCCAGCAACCCGCCGCCTGTGATGTGGGCCAGGGCTTTGATGGGGTGAACAGCCAGAGCAGTTAAAACGCTTTTCACGTACAGGCGGGTCGGTTCCATCACAGCTTGCTTGAAAAGTTTACCGTCCAGCTTTTCAGGCAACTTACTTTCGTCGCGGTCAATGCCCGCACCGCAGGTGCGTTCGATACATTTGCGAACCAGGCTAAAGCCGTTTGAATGCACGCCGCTACTCGCCAAGCCCAAGACCACATCGCCGGGTGCAACGCCAGCGCCACTCAAAATTTTTGATTTTTCAACCGCACCCACACAAAACCCGGCCAAGTCATACTCTCCTGCAGGGTACATGCCGGGCATTTCGGCGGTTTCGCCGCCTATTAATGCGCAGTTGCTCAACTCGCAGCCTTTGGCAACGCCGCCAATCACAGCAGCGGCTACTTCAACATCAAGCTTGCCGCAGGCAAAGTAGTCAAGGAAAAACAGCGGCTCTGCACCTTGCACCAGCACATCGTTCACGCTCATAGCCACCAGGTCAATGCCGACGGTGTCATGCATCTGCCATTCAAACGCCAGCTTGAGCTTGGTGCCCACGCCGTCGGTGCCACTGACCAGCACTGGTTCTCTGAATTTTTTTGACACTTCAAACATCGCGCCAAAGCCGCCAATACCTGCGAGCACGCCTTCACGCATGGTTCTTTTAGCCAGCGGCTTGATGCGTTCGATCAGCGCATCACCCGCATCAATATCAACACCGGCATCTTTGTAGCTGATAGGGGAGGGGGTATTTGGAGTCGTCATCGTGGAGCAGGCTGAGGGCAGTGGCGGATTTGCTGTGATGCAAGCCCGATAGAATCTAAGCGCACATTCTAAAGGCTGTATGCAATTTACCTCGACCCAAAAACGTGCATCTGCATGGTTTCTGATAGCGGCACTGATCGTGCTGGCGCTATGGCTGCTTGGCCCGGTGCTCACGCCTTTTGTGGTGGCAGCGGTGCTGGCCTACGCACTCACGCCGCTGGTCAACAAGCTGGACGATATGGGCAAAGGCCGTCTGCCACGGGTGGCTGCAGTCATCATGGTTGAACTGATCTTTATTATTGCAACCTTGTGCCTTTTGCTGTTGATCGTGCCGATTGTGGTCAAAGAAATTCCACTGATTCGCGCGCAAGTTCCTTTGTTGGCCGACCGCATCACCAACGGGCTCACGCCCTGGCTGGCGGAATATGGCATCAAGGTGTCGCTTGATGTGGGCAGCCTCAAAACCCTGGCGCTAAAATATTTAAACGCCAACTACGAAGAGATGTTTGGTTCAGTGCTTTCGTCCCTCAGGTTGGGCGGCAGTGTGGCGCTGGCCATTCTTGGCAATGCCGTGCTGATACCTGTCGCACTGTTTTACCTGTTGATGGACTGGGACAAGTTTATAGCCCGCCTGCTGGAGCTTGTGCCTCCGCCCATGCGTAGCGCTTTTGACAGCTTTACCGATGAGTCTGATTCAGTGCTGGGCCAGTACTTGCGCGGACAACTGCTGGTGATGCTGGTGATGGCAGCTTTTTATGCCATCGGACTTGCACTATTTGGGCTTGACCTGGCTCTGCCGATTGGCATTTTTACGGGCTTGGCGATGTTCATCCCTTACCTGGGTTTTGGTATCGGTTTAATATTAGCCGTGTTGGCGGGGCTCTTGCAATTTGTATCGATCAAAGCGCTTGTGATGGTCGCCGTTGTATACGGTATTGGCCAGATGGTCGAGAGCCTTTATCTCACGCCGCGGCTGGTAGGTGAACGCATTGGCTTGCACCCGCTGGCAGTTATTTTTGCGCTTTTGGCTTTTGGCCAGGTGTTTGGATTTGTCGGGGTACTGATTGCACTGCCACTCAGTGCGGTCTTGCTTGTGGCTTTGCGCCGCATCAAGCAGCGTTACCTGTCCAGCAGGTTGTACAAAGGCTCATGACCTTTTCAGCATGAAACAGATCGTATTGGATATCGGCTTGGCAAGTGCTCCTGTTTTCAGCAATTTTTTTGCTGGGATCAATAGTTTGGTGTTGTCACATTTACAGCTTTGGGCGAGTAGCCCACTGCGCTCTCCTGTGCCTACCTACCTCTGGGGCGAAGCGGGCAGTGGCAAAACGCACCTGCTCAAAGCAGCTGTGGACGCTATGCAGCAGCAGGGCGCGCGTATTGGCTGGCTTGATGCATCTGTGACCGAGCCAACGGAATTTAATGAAGCCTGGTCTGCCGTCATTCTGGACGACTGCCACCTCTACACCGCCGTGCAGCAGCAAGCCGCGTTTAACTGGTTTGTTAACGCTGTCAGCAGCGCCGATGGCCAGCCCCGCGGCGTGCTGGCTGCAGGCGGCCTGCCGCCTGCTGACCTGCTGCTGCGCGACGACTTGCGCAGTCGCTTGGGCTGGGGGCATGTGTATGAGCTGCATGCACTAAGTGAGTCCGAACGCCGAGCTGTACTTCGCAAGCAGGCTGACACACGCGGTATTTTCCTGAGCGACGAGGTCATCAGTTTTGTGCTCAGCCGATTTTCACGCGACTTGAGCAGCCTGATGCAATTGCTCGATCAACTCGACGAATACGCCCTGCAAACCCAGCGGGCGATTACTGTGCCGTTGGTCAAGGCAATGCTGGAAAGTGAATGAAAAAAAAGATTGCATTGTTTGATTTGGATCACACGCTGATTCCGTTTGACTCGGATTACGCGTGGAATGAATTCACGATTGCGCTCGGCTGGCGTGACGGCGATGCTTTTCGGCGCGCCAATGATGCGTTTTATGCCCAGTATTGCGATGGCACACTCAACATTCATGACTACGTACGATTTGCCACCCAAGCTATTCGGGACAGAGGCGCTATAGAATCAATAGCTGCTCACGCTGAATTTATGGCTTCTATAGTGCTAAAAGACATACAAAAACCGGCCTTGGACCTGGTGCAAAGCCACCAAAAAGCAGGCGATGAGGTTGTCATCGTCACCGCCACCAACGAGTTTGTAACCCGCCCGATTGCCACTGCTTTTGGCGTGCAGGAACTGATCGCAATCGAGCTTATACGCAATTTGCAAGGCGAGTTCACCGGGGATATATCGGGAACACCGTCGTTTCGTGAAGGCAAAGTTACGCGCGTTCAAACCTGGTTGGCCGGGCTTAACCTGAGATGGCAAGACGTTGAAACCACGTTTTACAGCGATTCGATGAACGACCTGCCGCTATTAGAAAAAGCCACATTTCCCGTCGCGACCAATCCGGATGAGCGGCTGCGCCAGCTTGCAACACAGCGCGGATGGCGCATACTCGATCTGTTTTAACCTTTTTCGGTCGAGCATGCGAGCCAAAGTGGCATGTGAGCTCCTGAAATTCCTGACTTCATGATAAAAAAATTTATTGACAAACTGTTTGGCAAAACCAGCAACGCGGCAGACAACACAACAGGCAGCGCCAAAGTTGTCAAAAAATCTCCTTTCGGCACCCGCAACGACATTCCCGTCAAAGACCACGGCATTAACCCAAAACTGGTTGACGAGCGTGCCATGGACGTGGTGCTCACCCTCAAGGATGCTGGCTACTCGGCGTACATCGTCGGCGGCGCAGTTCGCGATTTACTGGTGGGTTTGAAACCCAAAGACTTTGACGTGGCCACTGACGCCACACCTGAGGAAGTTAAACGTCTTTTCCGCCGTGCCTTCATCATTGGCCGGCGTTTTCGTATCGTTCATGTCATTTACGGCCGGGGCCGCGAGCACGAGGTGATCGAAGTTTCAACTTTTCGCGCCTACCTCGACAGCAGCCAGGCCGAACAGGTTGGCGGAAATGAGCGTACCAGCAAAAGTGAGCTGGCCGGCATGACACATGCGGTTGACAGCTCGGGCCGGGTACTGCGCGACAACGTTTGGGGTCCGATGCAAGAAGATGCTGCGCGGCGTGACTTCAGCATCAACGCCATGTACTACGATCCTGAGACCCAAGTGGTCGTGGATTATCACAACGGTATCAGGGACGCATCGAAGAAAATCATCCGCATGATTGGTAACCCGGCGGTGCGCTACCGTGAAGACCCAGTGCGAATTATTCGTGCGGTGCGCTTTGCTGCCAAGCTGAATGCGCTCGGTTTCAAGTTTGAAGACAAGACCGTGCAGCCGCTGAAAAGCATGACTCGTCTGCTACTAGATGTGCCGCAATCGCGCCTGTTTGACGAAATGCTTAAATTGCTGCAAACCGGTCATGCGCTGGCCAGTATCGAGCAGCTTAAAACCCTCGGATTGACTGGCATTTACCCGCTGCTCGACGTCGTTGTGGACAACGCGCACCAGCCGTTTTTAAACCTCGCGCTGCAAGACACCGACCGCCGCGTCAGCGAAGGCAAACCGGTAGCGCCCAGCTTTTTGCTGTCCTGCATTTTGTGGGCGGATGTGCGTGATGGCTGGCAGCAGCGCATGGGCCGCGGCGAGCACACGCTGCCTGCGCTGCATGATGCCATTGACGATGCTTTCAATGCCAAGATTGGTGATGTGTCAGGGCGCGGCAAGCTGGGTGGCGACATGCGGGAAATTTGGGCCATGCAAATACGCTTTGAAAAGCGTGTCGGCTCGTCGCCCTATTCGATGCTCGAGCAACCGCGCTTTCGCGCTGGCTTTGACTTCTTGCGCCTGCGTGCGCAAACGGGCGAGATAGACATCGAGTTGGCCGAGTGGTGGGAGAAATTCAGCACCGCGTATGACGACGAACGCCATGAAATGATTGAAGCCCAACGACTGGCGCAATTACAAAAACCGCAGCAGCCGCGTGTACGGGCCAAGAAAGTCGATTCAACAGCTACCGATGTGCGCTTTGCTGAGCCCACTGATTCTGTGCCAGATGCAGACCAGCCACAAGGTGAGCCTGCACCGGCCAAAAAGCGCCGCCGTCGCCGCAAGCCAGCCGACCGCGGCGAAGGCAATTCTGGCGATGCAGCATCAAATTAGACGCGATGGTGACGGCCTACATTGCATTAGGTGCAAATCTGGGCGACGCAGTCGCAGCACTTCAGCAGGCGGTTGCTGCTATCAACACCTTGCCGGACTGTACGGTTAAAAAAATCTCCAGCTTTTACAAAACCGTACCGCAAGAAATGCTGCCGGAGGGTGCGCCGGGTGACGATTACATCAACGCTGTGGTAGAAATTGAAACCAGACTGCCTGCACCGACCTTGCTGCAAAGATTACTGGAGCTGGAGCTTGCCGCAGGTCGTGAGCGACCCTACATCAACGCCCCCCGCACGCTCGACCTGGATTTGCTGCTCTACGGCAGCGCCCGTATCGACTCAGTGCAGTTAACTGTGCCTCACCCCCGCATGTGGCAGCGGGCGTTTGTGCTGGTACCGCTGGCTGAGATTGCCCCGCACCTTGTCAGCAGCGCACAACTGGATGTTGTTAAAAAGCAAAAGGCAAGCAAACTCGCTTTTTGACTGTATTCAGGCCGCTATTTTTTGGGTTCCAGTCTAGGTATGGCATTCCCATCGCCAAGTGCCAGCAAGCCCGCTTTGGCATACACCGCCAGCTTGTCCCGCGTATCGACAATATCGAGATTGCGCATCGTCAGCTGGCCAATCCGGTCCAGTGGACTGAACGGAGCATCGTCGACTTTTTCCATGCTCAGGCGCTCGGGCTTGTAGGTCAGGTTTTGTGACTCTGTATTGAGTATGGAATAGTCGTTGCCGCGCCGCAGTTCCAGCGTCACTTCACCCGTGATGGCACTAGCTACCCAGCGTTGGGCGGTTTCACGCAGCATGATGCACTGCGGATCAAACCATCGGCCCTGGTACAGGAGGCGACCGAGTTTTTTACCATTCATGCGGTACTGCTCAATCGTGTCTTCGTTGTGAATGCCGGTGACCAGGCGCTCATAAGCGATGAACAACAGCGCCAAACCGGGTGCTTCGTAAATACCGCGGCTTTTGGCCTCAATGATGCGGTTTTCAATCTGGTCGCTCATGCCCAGGCCGTGACGGCCGCCGATGATATTGGCCGCCAGAATCAAATCCACCAGACTGTCATAACGCTTCCCGTTCAGCGCAACCGGCTGGCCTTCTTCAAAGCGCACCGTCACTTCTTCGCGTTTGACAACGACTTCATCCTTCCAGAAAGCCACGCCCATGATGGGGTTGACGATTTTCATGCCGCTGGACAGCAGTTCCAGGTCTTTGGCCTCGTGCGTGGCGCCTAGCATGTTGCTGTCGGTCGAATAGGCTTTTTCAGCTGACATCTTGTAGCCAAAACCGGCTTGGGTCATAAACGCTGACATTTCAGCCCGACCACCCAGTTCGTCAATAAACAGTTGGTCCAGCCAAGGTTTGTAGATTTTCAAATCGGGGTTGGTCAGCAGGCCGTAGCGGTAAAAGCGCTCAATGTCGTTGCCCTTGAAGGTGCTGCCGTCGCCCCAGATGTTGACGTCGTCCTCGCGCATTGCTGCGACCAGCATGGTGCCAGTCACAGCTCGGCCCAGTGGTGTGGTGTTGAAGTAAGTCACGCCTGCGGTAGTGATGTGAAACGCACCGGCTTGCAGCGCGGCAATGCCTTCGGTGGCTAGCTGTTTGCGGCAATCGATCAGGCGTGCATTTTCAGCGCCATATTCCATCGCCTTGCGTGGAATTTCTTCGTAGTCCTGCTCATCGGGTTGACCCAGGTTGGCCGTGTAGGCGTAAGGCAGGGCGCCTTTGAGCTTCATCCAGTGCAGGGCGGCGCTGGTGTCTAGCCCGCCTGAAAACGCGATGCCGACTTTTTGCCCGATGGGCAGGTGCTGAAGTATGGTGGCCATGAAGTTATTGGTGAAGTTTTAGTTATTCAAAGTGGCAGATGTAGTGGTAGGGCTCGGTCACGCGAATATCAAACTTTGAATTACCCGGTACGTTGAATTTATCGCCAGCAGTTGATTTGACCCAGGTATCGCTGCCGGCCAGTTTGTACTCACAACTGCCAGCCACGCATTCCATGATTTCAGCCACGCCGGTTTTAAAAGTGAGCGTGCTGGGCAAAATCACGCCGACAGATTTTTTGGTGCCGTCAAGGTAAGTGATGCCGTGGCTGACACATTTGCCGTCAAAGTACACATTGGCTTGCGTGCTCACGCTGATGTTGGAGATTTGTTGGGTAATCATGCCCGGATTTTAAATGACGGGACCCGGCTGTCTGAATCTGTTGGCGCATAGCGCGCGTACTTTGGATTCATGGACAATCTTGTGCATGACACCTTTAAACCCGGACACCACCTTGATCGCCCTGATTGACCGAATCGCTTTGGCTGATGAAAAAGCCTTGCGTGAGCTCTATGAGCTGACTTCGTCGAAGCTGTACGGGGTTGCTGTGCGGATTGTGACAAATCGGGAATGGGCTGAAGACGTGTTGCAGGAAGCGTTTATCAACATCTGGAAAATTGCGGGCGACTACAAAGCCACGCTGTCGCCGCCCATGGCCTGGATGGCGTTGGTGGTGCGCAGCCGGGGGCTGGACTTTTTGCGCCGCCGCGCGTCTGACCGTGCTGACCGCATGCAGGAACTTGACGACGTGATTTCTGACACTGTGGCGGGTGATTCACCCAACCCGATGGACACAGCTCAGGCCAGCGAGCAGGCCAGGGCGCTGCACAACTGCTTGAGCAGACTCGACAACAAACAGCGCGAAGTCGTCAGCCTGGCCTACATGCGCGACATGAGCCACGGTGAGCTGGCCGAGCAGCTCAAACTGCCGCTGGGCACGGTCAAAACCTGGATACGGCGTGGCCTTGAGCAATTGCGCGGCTGCATGGCCAAACTGGCATAGAAAAGTTAAACAATATGAACCTGATTCAAAATCCCTCACTGGTTGAACAACTTGCGGCTAGCTACGCGCTTGGCACGCTGCGCGGCGGTGCACGTCGCCGATTTGAAGCGCTGGCGCGCACCCATGCTGAAGTGCGCGCGCAAGCCCTCATCTGGCAGGGCCGCATGGCATCTGTGGCGGAGCTGCAACCGCAAGTAGCGCCCAGTCTTGCGGTCTGGAAGCGCATTGAAAACCTTGTTAATGCAGACATTCAAACCAGGGTGATACAAGCGGCTCGCGCACCGGCCAGGCAGGACAAAGGTTGGTGGAGCAGCCTGAATTTGTGGCGCGGTCTGTCCAGCATGGGTGTGGGCGTCGCGGCTGTAGCTTTGATGGTGGGCATCAACCTGAACAACATCAATGCCAGACTGGGCGGTGAAGTGCAGGAACTAACCGCAAAGCTGAGTGCCACGCCCGAGATCCAATACGTGGCGGTACTGGCGGACGACAAGGCAACCGCATCGATGCTGGTGACGTTTGACCCAAAAAGTAAAAAATTAACACTCAAACGCGTGGGCGGCTTTCAGGAAGCGTCTGACAAGTCCCTGCAGCTGTGGGCATTACCGCAAACCGGCAGCCCCAAATCACTGGGTGTCATGGGTGGTGATGCGGTTGTCAAGCTGACGGCCGCAAGCAACGAGGTTGATGTGCCCACTTTGGCCATCACGCTGGAAGAAAAAGGTGGTGTCCCGGCGAACAGTGGGCCTAAAGGGCCACTTTTGTTCAAAGGCGCGCTGATCCAGACAGCGTTGTGAACCTAACGCCAGTGTCCGTAACCTCGGCTGTAGCCAAAGTTGATCGACGTGCCCACCGGGCCGTAGTAAGGCTGATAGAAATGGCGTGGGTAGTATGGCCTACCGTAATAGGTGGAGTAAGACTCGACCACCACAGGTGCTAAAAATACCGGTTGCTGCACTACATAGCCCGGCTGCACGGGTGTTTGCTGGTAATAGGTTTGTGGCTGCGCAGGTTGTATCTGTTGCGCCGGGAAGCCGGGCTGCACTGCTGGATTCATGGCGCCCACTGGCGTGACTTGCAACCGCACATACGGACCCGGGTCTTGTGCCATCTGTACGTTGTACTGCGTGCCCTGGTATTCGTACACCACGTTGTAATAACTGGCGCGATTTTCATAAAAGGTTTGCGTGCTGCACTGCTGAAAGTTTTGGACCTGGTTACTGGTGCCCTCAACCCTGTCGCCGACCACTGCGCCACCGACCAGACCGATCACGGTGGCCAGTGCCCGCCCGCTGCCATTGCCAATTGCGTTGCCGACAGCACCGCCAGCCACGGCGCCTAGCAGCGCACCGCCGCCTGATTTTTGAGTTTCGGTGACGACTTGCTGGGTGTTGCACACCTGACGCGGCACAGCCACCTGATTTACAACGGGGGTGCTGGTGATGACACGAGCCAAAATGTCAGCGGCTGAAGCGTTTAGCGACCAAAGACTGGAGGCTGCGAGCGTTGATATGAAAAAAGTTTTGTTCATGATGTTGATTCCAGTACGAATGGGTCGTTGGATGACTTTTACAGAAAGTGGTTCACACCTTTACCCAGCGCCCCTATTTTGCAGCGATTGCGGACCACGAATCATTGTCGAATCCAACTGTTACATCACCGTTGTGCCATTCAACGACAGGCCTTTTGATGACGCTGGGGTTGGTCACCATCAGGGTCTGCGCGCCTTGTGGCGAGTTTGTACTGGCCTGACTCGCAGCATCCAGCTTGCGCCAAGTCGTACCCTGGCGGTTTAGCAGCCTGTCCCAGCCGACGGTGCTGGCCCAAGCGGGCAGCCTGTCAATCGGCACACCCTGCTTTTTGAAATCATGAAATGTGTGCGCCAAGCCTTGCTCTGTAAGCCAGGCACGCGCTTTTTTAACCGTTTCGCAGTTTGGAATGCCGTAAATACTGATCATCAAACCAATTCTGCCATAAAAGACCCAAAAATGGCGTAAACAGGGTGCCAAATGAACTTTTATCCCAATGAATACGCGCTTAATTAGCTATTAAATTCATAGTAAATTGAAGGCCGTTTGAATCAACTGACTTTTTGACTGCGGGCACAATCGACAGTAGCATGCAACACACCCTCACCTACCACGACACGCTAGCCGATTGGCTTGCCTACGCCGAGCGGCTGCACCCTAAAACCATAGACATGGGTTTGGCGCGGGTCAAAACCGTGGCTGACCGCATGGGGCTCAAGTTTGACTGCCCCATCATCACTGTGGCGGGTACCAACGGCAAAGGCTCAACCTGCGCCATGCTGGAGGCGATTTTGATGGAGGCTGGCTACCGCACCGGGATGTACACCTCGCCGCATTTGGTGAATTTTGAAGAGCGCTGCCGGGTTCGAGGCGATATTGTCAATGCTACTGATTTAGTAGCTGCTTGCACCCATGTTGATTTGGCTAGATGCCAAAATGGTAACGAAATACAGCTGACATATTTTGAATTTACCACTCTGGCCATCCTGCAGCTGCTGATGCAAGCCAAGCTTGATGTGGTCATTCTTGAAGTCGGTCTGGGCGGCAGGCTGGACGCTGTCAACATCATCGACACCGATTGCGCCATCATCACCAGCATCGACCTGGACCACATGGAGCTGCTAGGCAACACACGGGAATTGATTGGTTTTGAAAAGGCAGGCATCATGCGGCGCGGCAAACCGGTGGTGGTGAGCGACCCTTTGCCGCCGAAGAGTGTGCTTGAACACGCCGCCACAACAGGCGCTGATTTGTGGAAATTCGGCACGGATTTCAACTTTTCCGGCGACAAACAGCAATGGGGTTGGGCAGGGCGAGGGCGTCGCTATTCTGGCTTGGCCTACCCAGCCCTGCGCGGGGCGAATCAACTCATGAATGCTTCTGGCGTGCTGGCTGCATTAACGGCGCTACGGGACTTGCTACCCATCACTGCACAGGCTGTTCGTGTTGGCCTGTCGATGGTTGAGCTGCCGGGGCGATTTCAAATCATTCCCGGCCAGCCTACGCTGGTACTGGACGTGGCGCACAACCCGCATTCAGTCGCCGCACTGGCCGAAAACCTGGACGCGATGGGCTTTTACCCATGTACCCACGCCGTGTTTGGAGCTATGGCGGACAAAGACGTAACCCCAATGCTGGCGCGGGTTGGCCCGGTGGTTGACAAGTGGTACTTCACTGATTTGCCCACCACACGCGCTGCCACGGGCGAGGTTTTGCAGGCCAAGTGGCAGACGTCCAATGGCCGCAAAGACGTCACCTCAAACGCTTACAAATCACCAGAATTGGCCCTGCAGGCAGCTATCGCTGCGGCAGACCCCGCTGATAGAATTGTGGTCTTTGGATCGTTCTACACGGTGGGTGGCATTTTGAAGAGCGGCATACCGCGTTTGTTTGCCCAACACCTGAACAGCTGACGTCGTTTCACCCTTCCAGTCTCACTTCCAGCCCACCAGCAAGCCGACTATTAAAACGAATCCAAGCTTTACAAAGATCAAAGTCAGCACCATGCCGTTTTTCAACTTTCGCCGGGCTTCTTCGACCTTCCCCAACGCCACTGGTGCAGCCCAACCTGAAAGCATGGAGGTTATTCGCAAGCGCGCCAAGCATCGCCTGATTGGTGCGTCTGTGCTGGTTTTGATTGGCGTGGTCGGCTTCCCGTTGTTGTTTGACACGCAACCCCGTCCGGTTGCAGTGGATATCCCGATTGAAATCCCCAGTAAAAATAGTGTCAAGCCTCTAGTCATGCCGCCCAAGCCGGAAACCGGCAAGGAAGTTGCAACGCCGACTCCAACTCTCGCGCCAATCCAGGACAAAGTGGCGACGGCATCCAGCTTGGGCGCCAAAGAAGAAATGGTGATCGACAAGAAGCCAGCACCCGTTGCCCCAATTGCGTCAGCTCCAAAAAAAGACCCTGAGTCGTTGGTGAAGCCTGACGGCAAAGTTATACCCAAAGCAGAGACAAAAGCTGAAGCCAAACCTGCGAACAAACCCGAACCCAAACAAGTCGCCAAACCAGACGACGGTGCCCGTGCCAAAGCGCTGCTTGATGGCCAAGCGGCTGCTGTGCCAGCGTCATCAACAGAGCGGCTGGTCGTGCAGGTCGGTGCATTTGCAGACAGTGGCAAGGCACAAGAAGTCCGCCTGAAACTTGAGAAGGCAGGCTTGAAAACGTACACCCAGGTAGCTGACACAAAGGACGGCAAGCGCATTCGTGTGCGGGTGGGCCCATTTGCCAGTAAGGCTGAAGCTGAAAAAGCCGTTGGTAAAATCAAATCGCTTGATTTGCCAGCCTCTATTTTGACGTTGTAGTGACCACTGTCGACTGGGTTTTTCTGGCGGTTTTAACCTTTTCCATGCTGCTGGGCGCGTGGCGCGGCCTGGTTTACGAGGTGCTGTCAGTGCTAGGTTGGGCAGTGTCTTTTTATGCAGCGCAGTATTTTGCGCCCGTGGTTGCCGGCTGGTTACCGCTGCAGTCGAGCAGTGAAACCTTGCGCTACGCTGCTGCGTTTGTACTGGTGTTTATAGCGGCAGTATTCATCGCAGGTTTGTTAGCTTTTTTACTGAAAAAGTTAATTGAGTCTATCGGCCTGAGGCCGGTTGACCGCACCATGGGCGCAGCGTTTGGTTTGGTGCGCGGTGTGATTTTGTTGCTGGCAGCAGCGGTGGTGGTCGACATGACAGCACTTGAAAAAAGTGTGTGGTGGCAAGAGTCCAAAGGTGCGCCAGTTTTGAATGCCACTTTAAAAGGCCTGAAGCCTATGCTGCCTGAACAGTTTGCAAAATACTTGAGTTGAGCAGTATGACCCCCACTTTTTTTATTAGCTCGTGCATTACGCTGCCCCCTGCGGGCGTGTATTTTTCTCGGGTGAAGTTCAGCAGAAAATATTCGAAAGACCTCAAAATCATGATTGTTACACCATGTGCGGCATAGTCGGCGTCGTCAGTCAGGCGCCCGTCAACCAGTTAATTTACGACGGCTTGCTGCTGCTTCAGCATCGTGGCCAGGACGCGGCGGGTATCGTTACGCAGCAAAACCGCAAGTTTTTCATGCACAAGGCCAAGGGCATGGTGCGCGATGTTTTTCGGACCCGTAACATGAGGGCACTGCCCGGCAATGTGGGCCTGGGTCAGGTGCGCTACCCAACAGCAGGTAACGCTTTCAGCGAAGACGAGGCGCAGCCGTTTTATGTCAACGCACCGTTCGGTCTGGTGCTGTCGCACAACGGTAACCTGACGAATGCGGCAGAGCTTAAAGCTGAGCTGTTCAACACCGACCACCGCCACATCAACACTGACAGTGACTCTGAAGTACTGCTCAATGTGTTGGCTCATGAGCTGGAAAAAACCACGCGAGGCTTGCCGCTCACGCCAAGCGATGTTTTTGCAGCCGTGCGCGGTGTACACAAGCGTATCAAGGGCTCATATGCTGTGGTGGCACTGATTGCCGGCCACGGCTTGCTGGCGTTTAGAGACCCGTTTGGAATTCGCCCGCTGTGCATGGGCCATGGGCAAAACGAAGGCGGAAAAACCGTGATGGTGGCCAGTGAATCAGTTGCGCTTGAAGGCACAGGCCACGCGTTTGACCGCGACATTGCGCCTGGCGAAGCAGTGTACGTGGATATGGACGGCAACATCCATGCGCAGCAATGCGCTGACAGCGCCTCACTGAACCCCTGTATATTTGAATTTGTTTACCTGGCACGGCCCGATTCCGTGCTCGACGGTATCTCGGTTTACCAGGCGCGTCTGAATTTGGGTGAAACACTGGCCAAGCGCGTGGTGTCTACAGTGCCGCCGAATGAGATTGATGTGATCATCCCGATCCCTGAATCCAGCAGGCCGAGCGCCACGCAACTGGCACATTTGCTGGGTATTCCCTACCGCGAAGGCTTTGTCAAAAACCGCTATGTCGGCCGTACCTTCATCATGCCAGGGCAGGGCGTGCGCAAAAAGTCGGTGCGCCAAAAACTCAACGTGATTGCCAGTGAGTTCAAAGGTCGCAATGTGCTGCTGGTTGATGATTCAATCGTGCGCGGCACCACCAGTCGTGAGATTGTGCAGATGGCGCGTGATGCAGGCGCGAAGAAAGTGTATTTGGCCAGCGCTGCGCCGCCGGTGCGCTTTCCCAACGTGTATGGCATTGACATGCCCACGCCCGATGAGCTGGTGGCGCACGACCGCAGCGTTGAGGAAATTAGGCGCGTCATTGGCTGTGATGCCCTGATTTATCAGGACGTGGCAGGCATGAAGCGCGCCATCGGATCACTCAATAGCAAGCTCGATGGTTTTGATGCGTCATGTTTTGATGGCGTTTACGTCACAGGCGATGTCACAGCCGAAACCATTGCAAAAATGAATGCAGCGCGTATTGATGGCAGTGAAGAGGGCGGCGTCGATGTGTCGCGACTCGCCTTGCCAAACCCACAAGAGGCTTGATGATGACATCCAGGAATTTACCCGACAACCTGCACCGCGACACGCTGGCCGTACGCGTAGCACTGGAGCCCAGCCAGTATGGCGAAAACTCTGAAGCGCTGTACCTGACCAGCGGCTTTTTGCAGCCCGATGCTGAAACGTCAGCAAGGCGCTTTGCAGGCACGGAAGATGGCTACACCTATGGCCGCACATCCAACCCCACAGTCACCAGTTTTGAGCGGCGACTAGCTGCGATGGAGGGCACCGAAGCCGCCATTGGTGCATCGACGGGTATGGGCGCGATTTTGATGATGTGCATGGGCCTCTTGAAGTCAGGTGACCATGTGGTTTGCTCGCGCTCCATGTTTGGCTCGACCATCAACCTGATTGGCCGTGAGTTTGGCAAGTTTGGAGTTGAAACAAGTTTCGTGTCGCAAACCGATGTGGCCGAATGGAAAGCCGCGCTTCGCCCCAACACCAAGTTGTTATTTGCTGAAACACCGACCAACCCATTGACGGAGGTGTGCGACATTGCCGCTTTGGCCGACCTGGCGCACAGCGTGGGCGCTTTGCTGGCGGTTGACAACTGTTTTTGCACCCCTGCCTTGCAGCGTCCGATTGAGCTGGGCGCTGACCTCGTCACGCATTCTGGCACCAAATACCTGGACGGCCAGGGCCGTGTGATGGCGGGTGCAATTTGTGGGCCTTCCAAATTGATTGTGGATGTTTTTGGCCCGGTTGTTCGCACTGCTGGCATGACATTGGCGCCTTTTAACGCGTGGGTGGTTCTCAAGGGTCTTGAGACGCTGGGTATCCGTATGCAGGCGCAAAGCGCTAACGCGTTAGCTATTGCGCAATGGCTGGAAAGCCAACCAGCGGTTGCGCGGGTTTATTACCCTGGTTTGGCATCGCATCCCCAACATGATCTGGCCATGCGTCAGCAATCAGGCGTTGGCGGCCCGGTGCTCTCGTTTGAACTGAAAGGCGATACGGCCGATGTTGCAAAAGCCAATGCGTTTCATGTCATCAACAGCACGTGCGTGGTCAGCATTGCCACCAATTTGGGAGATACCAAAACCATCATCTGCCACCCCGGCACCACATCGCATGGCCGTTTGACAGAAGAGCAACGGACGGCCGCCGGCATCAGTCAGGGGCTGGTTCGTCTGGCAGTTGGCCTGGATCACGTTGAAGATATCAAAGCTGATTTGCGGCGCGGTCTGGACAGTTTGAAATGACAACAAAAACGCGCACACGATTCGCACCGTCACCGACAGGTTTCATCCACCTCGGCAATATCCGTTCGGCACTGTATCCGTGGGCGTTCGCGCGTTCAACCGGCGGTGACTTTATTTTGCGGATTGAAGACACTGACCTCGAGCGATCCAATCAGGCGTCTGTTGATGTCATTCTTGAAGGTATGCGCTGGTTGGGGCTGAACTACGATGAAGGCCCGTTCTATCAAATGCAGCGCATGGATCGCTACAAGGAGGTGCTCGGCGAGTTGCTAGCCGCCGGTCATGTTTACCCCTGCTATATGAGCATCGCCGAGCTTGACGTACTTCGCGGGGTACAAACGGAAGCCAAAGAAAAACCACGCTACGACGGCACCTGGCGGCCTGAACCCGGCAAGGTCTTGCCGGGTGTGCCTGAAGGTGTACGGCCCGTGCTGCGGTTCAAAAACCCTCAAGGCGGTAGCGTGGTGTGGGATGACAAGGTCAAAGGCCGCATCGAGATCAGCAACGACGAGCTGGACGATTTGGTAATTGCACGACCCGACGGCACGCCGACTTATAACTTCTGCGTCGTGGTTGACGACATCGACATGGCGATAACCCATGTCATTCGTGGTGACGACCACGTCAACAACACGCCGCGCCAGATCAATATCTTCAACGCACTCGGCAAAGATGTGCCTGTGTATGCGCACCTGCCCACCGTAATGACCGAGTCGGTTGACGAGCTGGGTGAAAAACATGTCGTGAAGATGAGCAAGCGCAATGGCGCCAAAGCCGTGACGCAATACGCCGCTGAAGGCTACTTGCCCGATGCCATGGTCAATTATTTGGCGCGCCTTGGCTGGAGCCACGGCGATGATGAAATTTTCAGCCGTGAGCAGTTTGTGGCGTGGTTCAACCTCGACCACCTGGGCAAAAGCGCCGCCCAATTTGACGAAGCCAAATTGCGCTGGGTCAACGCGCAACATCTCAAGGCCATGAGCGATACCGCACTGGCAGATGCTGTCAAACCCTTTCTCTCGCCTGAAGCATCAAAAAAATTAGATGATTCACGCATTGAGCGTGGCTGCGGTTTATTTAAAGACCGTTGCAGCACACTGGTAGAACTGGCTGCCTGGCTGCAAGTGCTCGTCAAAGCCGGTCAAGCCAGTGCTGAAGACACGGCGCTGCACGTGACCAATGCGGCACGGCCTGTGTTGGCCATACTCGCTGAAGCGTTCGCGAGCTGTGAGTGGAATAAAGCAGGTATTGCTGCCACCATCAAACAAGCCCTGGCTCAGAGCGGGCTGAAAATGCCTCAACTCGCCATGCCCGTGCGTGTGCTGGTTATGGGAACACCGCAAACCCCTTCACTCGATGCGATTCTGGAATTGATGGTGCGTGAAGACGTTGTTGCAAGATTGATAGCGGCCAAGTAGAGTCAAGCTTTATTAAAAGTGGTTTTTCAGACTACTTTTTCACAAGCGTAATTTAGGCCTACACCTACGGGCCTATCAGGCAAGGCACAGATGTGGCGCCCAACGGTACATCTGCGTATTTTTCTGCCGCATTGCATAATGAAATGATGCAGATCCATCGATTTCCGACTCAAATTATCGGCTTGTTAAGTGTTGTTTTGGCCTTGTCTGGCTGCGCTGCACCTGACCTGCCTGCCACAGCCGCTTCTCCTGTAGCGCGCACCGCTGCCGGAGACAGCTACTTGTGGCTTAACCGGCTAAGTTGGGGCGCATCACCGTCTTTTGTCGAGGCCCATGCCGCCAAAGGCTTTGACGCATATCTGACCCAGCAGTTGCGGCCAGCACCTGCAAGGCTGCCTGAAGCCGTTACGGTGCAAATTCAGGCGATGACGATTAGCCAGCGCCCCATGGTGCAACTGGTACAAGAGCTGGAGCAAAAAAACAAGGACGCGAATGCGCTCACCAATGACGATGAAAAAAAAGCCGCCCAGCAAACTTACCAGCAAGAGCTGAACCGCCTGGGTCGAGAAGCCGCCATGCGGCAAATCTTGCGCGGTTTGTATTCATCGAATCAAATTCAGGAGCAAATGACCTGGTTTTGGTCAAATCACTTCAGTGTGTTTCAATTCAAAAGCAATATCCGTCCCATGCTGGGTGACTACGAGGACGTGGCGATTCGGCCTAAAGCATTGGGCAAGTTCCGCGATTTACTCAAAGCCGTTGCACTGCATCCCGCAATGATGCGCTACCTCGACAACGACCAAAATGCCGCTGGCCGCATCAATGAAAACTTCGCCCGCGAGCTGATGGAGCTGCACACGCTGGGGGTAGGCAGCGGCTACAGCCAGCGAGATGTGCAAGAGCTGGCTCGCGTGCTGACGGGTGTGGGTGTGAACCTGCAAACCAACAACCCAAGCTTGAAGGCTGACCTTCAAGCCTATTACGTTCGGCGCGGCCTGTTTGAATTTAATCCCGCACGGCATGACTTTGCAGACAAACAACTGCTGGGCCAGCCTCTTCACGCCAAAGGTTTGGCAGAGGTAGACGAGGCGCTGGACCGCCTGGCCCGCCACCCGGCGACGGCTGCTTTTGTCAGCCGAAAGCTGGTGCAGTTCTGGCTGGCTGACGATGCACCCAAAGCCCTGGTTGACCGCATGGCGCAAACATTTCAGCGCACCGATGGCGACATCGCCGAGACACTTAAAGCACTTTTTACCTCGGCAGAATTTGCGCAAGGTGGAGGTAAAAAGTTCAAAGACCCGATGCGCTATGTGATGTCTGCCGTACGTATGGCCTATGACGATAAAACCATCCTCAACGTCGGGCCGATGTTGAGTTGGCTTAACCGAATGGGAGAGCCCCTGTATGGCCGACAGACGCCGGATGGCTATCCGATGAACGAATCCGCTTGGGCCAGCCCCGGCCAGATGGCCACGCGCTTTGAAATTGCCAAAGCCATTGGTACTGGCAATGCTGGCTTGTTTAAATCTGAGGGTGCAGTGCCTGTGGAGCGCGCGGCTTTTCCGCAGCTCAGCAATGCAGTGTATTTTCAGTCGATTGCCAAAACGTTAAGCCCGGGCACTCGCAAGGCGCTGGAGCAAGCCACATCGCCGCAAGAATGGAACACGTTTTTACTGTCATCGCCTGAGATGATGACGCGTTGATAGGTGAAGGAGCTTTTATGCAGCGTCGTCATTTTGTTCAATCCTTGAGCGCAAGTGCGCTTGCCATCAGCACTGGTCAGTTGTTTGCAGCCAGCAGCAACACGCCCCGTTTACTCATTGTTTTTCTGCGCGGTGGCTATGATGCCGCCAGCCTGCTTATCCCAACCAGCAGTTCTTTTTATTACGAATCGCGGCCCAACATTTTCATCGCCAAGCCCTCGGCTGAAATTGATTCAGCTTTGCCCCTGAACGCTGATTGGGGCCTGCACCCGGCGCTGCGCGACACGATTTACCCCATGTTCAAAAATGGCGAGGCGGCTTTCATCCCTTTTGCGGGCACACCCAATATCTCTCGCAGCCATTTTGAAACGCAAGACAGCATCGAGTTGGGCCAGCCGCTCGAACAAAGCAAGAATTACCGGTCGGGTTTTCTTAATCGTCTCGCATCAATGGTGCGCGGCTCTGATGGGATGTCATTCACAGATCAATTACCGCTGGTCTTTCAGGGTGCGACCCCGGTGCCCAACACGGCGCTCCGCTCGAATCAAAAGCCGTCTGTTGATAACCGCCAGAGCAGCATTATTGCCAGCATGTACGGCAGCACGCCGCTGGCCACAGCGGTCAGTGAAGGATTTAGTGTGCGCAACGAGGTAATGATGGAGATGAAGGCCGAGATGGATGCAGCCAGCCGTAACGCGCTGTCCAGCAAAGGCTTTGAGCTTGAAGCCAGACGCATTGCCCATCTGATGAAGGAGCGTTACAGCATTGGCTTTGTCGATGTGGGCGGCTGGGACACCCACGTTAACCAGGGTGGCGCTACAGGTTATTTGGCTGGCAGGTTTGAAGAGCTGGGCCGCGGCCTGCAAGGCTACGCCCAAGAAATGGGCGCACTGTGGAAGACCACGACGGTTGTGGTGATCAGTGAGTTTGGACGTACCTTTCGGCAAAACGGCAACCGCGGCACCGACCACGGCCACGGCACCGCCTACTGGGTGCTAGGCGGCGGCGTGCGCGGCGGCAAGGTAGCAGGCGACGAGGTGCGGGTCGAGCAAAGCACGTTGTTTCAGAACCGCGACTTTCCGGTTTTGAATGATTACCGCGCTGTGCTGGCGGGATTGTTTACGCGCCAATACGGCCTGAACGCTGCGCAAAATGAACAAATTTTTGCAGGCAACAAGATTAAAGACCTGGGCTTGCTTTGAGGCGCTATTTTCGGCTTCGAGGCCATTTTCAATCATTAAAAAGTGTCTTTATCCCAATATATACTTGCGCTAGCTGCTTCTGTTTAAATAGCAATTGCTAGTTGAAAAAACGTTATGTGATGAGTTTTAATTAGCCGCAGGGCGCACCGATTCAGCAGCATCGGCCACACTCCAAAACAATCGGTTTGATGTGCCCAAACCTTGCGGGTCGAGCTGCTGCAGCAGGAGGCGTACCTGGTCTTTGACCCGCGCCAGCACCAGTTGTTGGCCCCTGGCGTTAAGGCTGACGCTCAGTTCCAGCAGGCATTCAAAGGACGTGCTGTCCAGGTCTGAGCTTTCTTCGAGGCTCAACACCACGGTATTGATGTCTGCTTGCCCAGCCTTTGGTGCAGCCATCAGGACGACCTGCCTGACCACCCGTTCGCTACTTGCAAAAAACAGCGGCTCTTCAGGCCGCAAAATCAGCACGCCAGCAACCGGTAACGCACCTTCATGGCCGTCAATCGTCACATAATTACGCGACGTACCCAACTGGCCAAGCGCATGCACCACCGGCTGGCTGAAACGGCGTAACGCGGCAACCAGAGACAGCGCAATCGCCGCCAGCATGCCGTGCAATACGCCCAATACCAACACGGCTGCCACCGAGCCCACTACAAGTAGGCGGTCCCGGTTCATGCGCCACACCGCCAGCAAGGGGCCAGGCGACAGCGCATGCCACAGCGCGCTGATGACAGCTACAGCCAGCACCGGTCTGGGCAGTAAGTGCAACGCGGGCAAGGCCAACAGCAAGGCTGCGCCAATCACCAGCAGCGCCACTGCGCCCGCCCACTTGCTGGTCGCGCCCGCCGCCGCATTGGCCGACGTAGCAGAAAATCCTGCGCCCACTGCCATACCTTGAAGCAGGGCAGACGCTGCATTGCAGACACCCAGTACAAGTAACTCGCGATTGGCATCTAGCGGTGGGCTGGGTGTCCGTTCTGGATGGGCCAGTGCCATGGCACGCACACTGCCCCAAGACTCTGCAAACAGCAGCACCACCAAGCCAAAGGCAAGCTCGCCCAGACGCAGCCAATCGGCCCAAGGCAGCTCCGGCATAGCATATGCAAAGCGGGGTGGTGTGATGGCGCCGACCTCTTCAATGCCCATGGCTTTCAAGTCCAGTAGGTGCGCAGCAGCAATCGACAGCACCATCACCAGCATGGAGGCCGGCCATTTGGGGAAGCGCCTGAAAACCAGCACCAGCACGCCTGCGCTGAGTGCCAGCAGCGCGCTGGGTAGATGCCAGTCGCGGACCTGGCCAAGCGCAAAGGACAGCACATGAAAGGGGTCGTGGCTTAAGGTGGTCGGCAGTCTCAAGCCCAGCGCATCGGGCAATTGCTTGATAACGATAGTGATTGCCAGTGCAAACGCAAAGGCCCGTAGAACAGGTCGCGACACAAAGGCCGACAACTGGCCTTGTCTGGCCCAGGCCAGCAGTGCCAACAGCCCGCCCGAAAGCAACACCAATGCCAGCAAGGCTTGCAGATATATGCCGCTGTCGATGGGTGATGCATCGCCTCCCGCACTGGCCGTGACTGACACCACAGCTGCCGCGCACAAAGTGGCGCTTGACGAGGTGGGCGCGACGATGGCGAAGCGGCTGCCACCAAACACCGCGTAAATCGCCAGGCCCAGCATGCTGGCCGTCAGCGCGTTGGCCACTGGCAGGTGAGCCAGCCCGGCATAAGCTACTGCCTCAGGCAGCAGCAGCCCGGCCACGCATAGCCCAGCGCCCACATCGGCCCAGCGTGCCGCCAGATGAGAGGTTTCAGGCACGTAGTTGCCCGGCATCAAAGGCTATGTTGAAGGTGGCGGCATCTTGCGCAACCAGCACTGCGCAGCGGCTGACGGCCACCAGCAGTTTGGCCTGCCATTTTTTACGCTGCCCGAAAGCCATGAGAGTATCCGCATCAGCCGATCCCCCTTGGCCAGCACTGCGCAGTTGCGCCCAGGCCAGCATCTGGCCCATGGTGGCGACAGATGCCTTCAAGCTGTCGTCGCGTTTGTTTGTGGCGCTCAACACCAGTCGGTCCTGCTGGGGTTGCAGCTCGCGTAGTACAAAGGGTTTGCCGCCAAATTTAACCGGTGCCAGCAGTGCCACAGACACTGCCTGCATTCGGTGCTGCACTTTTACCACCCGTTGCGCTTCTGATGCCCAGGCAGGCTGCAGACTGGCAAAGTGCAGGGACAGACTGGAAGGCAGAGACTGTTTGAAGTCCAGCAAGTAGTGCCCATCCGCACCGCCCTTGCCCTGCACCAGCAGCGTGTAGCGTTCAACTCCCAAGCTCCCAGTACCCGCCACCCGCCGGACCACATCGAGCAACTTGAAAAACGCGGGCTGAGGCTGCTTCAAGGCAAATTTACCCATGAAAGCTGCCACGGCTTGATGCTGCGCTTGCGTTGCAGTCAACGTTCTTTTGCCGTCAATTTTAAGAAACCGGCGTTTACCTTTGAGCTGGGTACGTTCACGTATGAAGGCGCTGCGTTGCCGCTCGT
>JAYVEE010000110.1:0-5342 GCA_043749005.1 Polaromonas sp.
CCCAAGATCAATGGGAAATAACCTGGGCCCATGCGAGCCCCGGAACCCACGTTGTAGGTAGTCGCGCCCCATGCAAAGGCAGCACCTACGGCCATAAACATCAGGCCTGAAAAAAAGTCTTTTTGACTCTTGATATTCACAACATGTCTCCTCAAAAGGTAACTCAATACGACCATTGTGCATTCAATTCCCCCTGCCCGGCATGTGGCTTTCACCTACATGCAGTTTCAGGCCATGGGCGGCGTTGAGGCCAGTATTTCCTCAATCGTTGTCAGGCCTTCAGCAACCTTGAGCGCACCACCCAATCGCAAGGGCCTCATGCCATCAGCCACAGCCTGGCGCCGCAGAGCGTCAATGTTTGGCTCTTTGGATACCTTTTCCTTGAAGCCCTCAGTCACCACCAGCAGCTCATACAAACCCAGACGACCTTTAAAACCTGTTAACCGACAGTCGACACAACCGACTGGTTTGAAGGGCCGATAACCCCCGTTAAGTTGCCAGGGCTTGACCAGATCGGTCAATGCTTCGCGCGACGCGTCATCGTCTTTCTCTCGGCAATTGCTGCAAAGCGTGCGCACCAAACGCTGAGCCAGCACCCCAAGCAAGGTGGCGTTGATGAGGTAAGCAGGTACGCCCAATTCCATTAACCTCGACACCGCCGATGGCGCATCGTTGGTGTGCAAGGTGCTAAAAACCAGATGCCCCGTCAGTGCAGCCTGCACCGCCATTTCAGCGGTTTGCAAATCCCGAATCTCGCCGACCATGATGATGTCCGGGTCTTGCCTCATCAGTGCGCGCAGGCCTTCAGGGAAGTCAAAGTCAAGATGAGGTTGGACTTGCGTCTGGTTAAACGATGGTTCGATCATCTCGATCGGGTCTTCAACCGTACTCACATTTACCGCCTCAGTCGCCAGTCGTTTAAGCGTTGAATACAGCGTGGTAGTTTTGCCTGAGCCTGTTGGCCCGGTCACCAAAATAATGCCGTGAGGGCGCTGCACCAGTTGTTCCCAGCGCTTTGCGTCATGGTCGGCAAAACCCAGCGCGTCCAGGTCCTTGGCGGTGGAGTCAGGGTCAAAAATACGCATCACCATTTTTTCGCCAAACGCTGTGGGCAGTGTTGACAGGCGCATTTCAATCTCGTCGCCACGCGGGTTGCGGGTTTTGATACGCCCGTCTTGCGGGCGGCGCTTTTCGACCACGTCCATACGGCCCAGCAACTTGATGCGCGCTGTCATCGCGTTATGCACACCCATCGGCAACTGGTAGACCAGATGCAACACGCCATCAATACGAAACCGGATCACGCCTTGTTCGCGGCGCGGCTCCAGATGAATGTCGCTGGCCCGCTGGTCAAAGGCGTATTGCCACAACCAGTCAACCACCTGCACGACGCCCTGGTCGTTGGCATCCAGCTGCTTGTTGGTTTTGTTCAGTTCTACCAGTTGCTCAAAACTGGCGCCGCCTGCGTTACCACCTGACTTGATGGCGGCCTTGACCGACTTGGCCAGCGAAAAAAACTCGGCTGTGTATTTGGTAATGTCGAGCGGGTTGGCCACCACCAGCCGCACACTGCGCTTGGCCTGGCGCTCTACTTCAGCAACCCAGTCGGTGATGAAAGGCTCAGACGTAGCCACCACCACTTCTGTAGCGGTAACTTGCACGGGAAGAACTTTATGGCGTTCAGCATAAATGGCGGACATGGCATCAGCTACCTTGCCCACATCCACTTTGAGCGGGTCAATCCGCAGGTAATTCAACTTGGCGCGAACTGCCAGCCACTGGGCCATGGTCTCCATGTCCAGTGGTTTGCCGTCTGCCATGCGAGTCATGCTGACGCTAGCCAGCCGGATAAGCGGAGGCTGCGCGCTTTGCACTTGGGAACATCTGGCAATGGTTCGGGCCGACTCTGCCAGGCTGATGATGCCGTCCTCACTGAGCCACTCGACCAGCGTTCGCCAGTCAAGCGGGCCAACATGCGGACTTTTGTCCACTTTGCCTGGGGACGTGTTGAAGGTTGCGCTCATGGTTTTGACTTTAACGCATTCACATTCAGGCGACGGGCTTAAAAAGCCTTAGCCATTTTCTGGCAGGCAAGCCCCAGCGCGATTCAATCTCAGCAGCGCGCAAAAGTAACTCAGAGCGCTCAAGCCGTGTCGGCTCACGCTGAGCCAGTACTACCGTGTTGCCCTCTTTGGTTGGCCTGAAAGCCCAAACCGCCTGCGGCCCAAAAGCCTCGGCTATTTTGGCCAGCGACTTCTCGTAACTGGCATTGCGGCCAAACAGGTTGACTGTCATGACGCCGTCTTCCTTGAGCAACTGGTAGCAATGCTCGTAAAACTCAGCGCTGTCGAGCACCGGGGCAGCGGCCTCGTGATCGTACAGATCGACATGCAGCAAATCAGTGGTTTCCTGGTGCTGTGGTTTTTGAATCTCCAGCGCAGCATCAGCTTCAATGACTGTCAACCGCTTATCGTTTTTGGGTAGCTTGAACCACGTTCGGCAAGCATTGACAACCTGCGGGTTGATCTCAATCGCCGTGGTTGTCATGCCAAGCTTTTTATAGCAAAACTTCGTTAATGTGGCAGCCCCCAGCCCCAATTGCATGGCGTGCAATTTAGGTATGGCGAGAGGCTCAAAAAACAGCAACCCCGCCATCATGCGCTGCACATATTCCAGCTCAATGGCATACGGCGCGTCGATCAGCATCGAGCCCTGCACCCACAGCGTGCCCAAGTGCAAATAGCGCACGTCGCCGTAGTCAGAAAAGTTGACTTCGGGCAGGTGTGGGGTTTCAACAGTTGCCTTTTTAGCCATTTAATCCACATTTTGCAAAAACGTCCTGCCACGCGGCAACTTTGCGCTCAAAGCTCCAGGATGCATTGGCAGGACTGGTTGAAGGCAATCTAAACACATGCACGCCGAGATTTCGCGTGTGTTTGGCGTGCTTGAAGCTTTCACCACCGTTATGCGCAATCGCCTGCAAGTCGGGGCAAAGCGTTCTCAAAGTTGAAAAATCATTGAGTACCGCTTGGCGAATGTTGCTGTCCAGGCTGCCTTCGCGCTGGCAACTGGCGTAAACGTCCCACACACCGAGCTTTTTGGACAGCAGCCAATTACTACGAATTTGATAGCAGTTTGCGCCTGTATTTTTGGGGCTACAGCCATAAATGTCACCCAAAATAGCACTTAAAACACGCCAGAACTGGTTTTGGGGATGTCCGTAGTACTGCTGGGCCTGAAGCGAGGCCACACCCGGGAAGCTACCGAGAATCAGTAACCGCGTCTGGCTGGAAATCAGTGGTGCCAGTCCGGTCAACATGCAACCAGCAAACCCAGTTTGGGCAAAGCTTGCAGCGCATTGGCTGTGGTGGCGGCAGCCAATGCTTGCACACTGATCCCTCGCAGGCAAGCCACCTGCTGCGCAATTCGGGGCAGCTCAGCGGGCTCGTTGCGACCTTGTGCTTGACCCAACGCCCGTTGAGCAGCAGTGGCGTACAGCCAGTGCGGCGGAATGTCGGGGGAATCGGTTTCCATCACCAATGTGGTCAACGGCAAACTGGCAGCCAACCGCCGCAACTGCAAAGCAGTCTCAAAAGTCACCGCACCACCAAAACCCAGCTTAAAACCCAGCTTGATAAATTCTTCAGCCTGTTGCTGGCTGCCATTGAATGCGTGGGCAATGCCAGTCCAGCCGCCAATGGGTTGAATGTCCCGCAGATGCTTGAGCAGCCTGTCTGCCGAACGCCGCACATGCAAGATCACGGGCAATTTGTATTTTTTGGCCAGCTTCAGCTGCTCCAGGTAAAAAGTTTCTTGCCTTTCGCGCATGGCGGGCTTCATCAGCTCTGGTACGAAAAAATCAAGACCAATTTCACCCACAGCCACCAGGCGCGGGTCTGCTTGGCGCAAGGCCAGCTCTGCATCTAGTGCATACAAATCAGCGTCTTGTGCCAGGGGGATACACAAAGGATGAATCCCTAACGCGTAGCTATAGCCAAATTGCTCCGCCAGCAAGCGGACCGTTTGAAAGTTGCTGACAGCCACAGCTGGAATTACACAATGCGCTACGCCAGCGGCGGCGGCACGCGCAACAACATCTGCCACATCAACACCCAATTCTGCGGCATCCAAATGGCAGTGTGTATCAATCCAGTTTGTCATCAGTCAAGGTGCGAAGAATTAAAAATCGTGATACGGTTGCACCTGACAGGGATTTGCAAGTATCACAGTCAGATTGACAGGTAAACCCATGAGACGACCCGCGCTTTATAGCAGTTCAACCAAACCCGAGCAGCTTATCAGCCCTGTTCAACCGACAGCCGAGGTTACCCCAAGCTCCCGATGGCGTTTTAAAAGCCTGCAAAAGCACTTTCGTTTCAACAATCTTCATTTGCTTTGGTCGATGCTCGGGCTGCTGGCGCTGTTGCTGGCTATGAGCCTGTTCGCCAGCAAGCCAGGTGAGCGCAAACTGACCCAGGAAGACATCAACGCAGCTGTGCTGAAAACGCTGGAAACTACGCAGTTGCCCTCTGCCGCAGCCAAAGCCTATGAAACCATCATTCCCTCTGTCGTTCGGGTGGTGAGCTACAGCAAAAACAAAGACGGGAAAGTAGGTAGGGACGGCAAACAAGCCAAAGAAGATCTGGAAGACAGTCGCAGCGTAGGCACGGGTGTGGTGATTGTTGACACAGGCATTATTTTGACCAATCTGCATGTCGTGCAAGGCGCTGATGTCATCCATATTACATTTTCTGACGGTTTGACGACGACTGCGTCCA
The DNA here is from genome assembly GCA_043749005.1 of Polaromonas sp. GTDB lineage: Bacteria > Pseudomonadota > Gammaproteobacteria > Burkholderiales > Burkholderiaceae_C > Polaromonas. The sequence goes on from JAYVEE010000110.1 coordinate 4,779, forward strand.
TCACTGGGATGCAACCTGAGAACGACCTGGCCGTGTTGCAGGCGCACAAGATTCCTGACGACATGATTGCTGCCACCATGCGTTCCACCGCCGACCTGCGGCCCGGCGACCAGGTCATGGCAGTGGGTTACCCCTTTGGTATCGGTCCATCAGCGTCCAGCGGCATTGTGTCGGGGCTCAAGCGAACCTTCAAATCGCCGGATGGACAGCAAGAAATGCGTAACCTGATTCAATTTGACGCCGCCGCCAACCCTGGTAATTCTGGCGGGCCGCTGGTCACAATGGACGGCGAAGTGGTCGGTATCGTTACTGCCATTTACAACCCCAATCAGCAAAGAACATTTGTTGGAATAGGGTTTGCGGTTCCGATTGAGAACGCCGCTTCAGCTGCCGGAATGCCTCCGTTCTAAAAAACGGAGGCATTTCAATCAGCCGAAATCAAAAACTTTGCAGGACAGACCGACTGACCTGCGCAGCAGCCTGTGGCTTTGTCCCCAAACTGATCAACTCTCCTGAATTTTGAACCAGAATTTATAGGCCAAGAAATGCAAGAAACTCAAAACA
>JAYVEE010000111.1:0-5339 GCA_043749005.1 Polaromonas sp.
GTGTGGTCAGGGCTGCGTTTTGACAGGGTAAATGCCAAAGCCAGGACGCTGTGTTTTTGGCCGTTGTGCAGCGTCTGGCAGCGCAGCCACTTGGGCTCGTATACAGCGTTGGGCATTTCGCGTTCCCACAGCGGCGGCAAGGCGGCAGCCACCTTGGCACGTGGGATACGAAACACCATGCCTTTGCAACTGCCGCCGGGTAACAGGCCAAACACCAGGCCAGGTTGTTCAGGCGTGCCCCGGTTGTAGGTGCTCCACATTTTCAGGGCCCGGTGGTAGCCGCTGGTGGTGGCAAAACGCTGCTCTGCGAACTCAAACTCGGGCCGCCAGATCAGTGAGGCGTAACCGAAAATCCACAAGTCGTTTTTGCCGCCCCACTGGCTTGTGATGGCGTCGAGTGAATGCGCGGGGTTGGGTGTTGAATGAACAATCGGTTTCACTCCGCCACTTTACAATAACGACAGTCTTTTTAAGAAAGTAATGCAATGTCTCAACAAGACGATGATGGCCAGCAAGGCCTGGTGTTGTGGGTGGTTTTTGGCCTGGTCGCTATGGTGATTGCTCTGGTGGTGGGTGTCGGCGTGTACCAGCGCGGCAAGATGGCAGCAGCGCCCAAAACTTCTGTCGCTGCTGCCACCACAGTGATTCCAGCCAATGACCTGCCCAATGCGGCTCAAAACGCCAGGGACGCTGCCAGCGTGAAGGTTGAAAACGGCGTGGTGAAGTTTTACTTTGCTTCCGGCAAGTCTGACCTGGCAACGGGCGCAAATGCAGCGTTGGCTGATGTCATCAAAGGCGCACAAGCCGGCCGCAAGCTGGTCATTTCTGGCTACCACGATGCCACGGGAAGTGCCACTAAAAATGCCGAACTGGCAAAGTTGCGCGCCTTTGCTGTGCGCGATGCCTTGAAGTCTGCTGGCGTGACTGAAAATAATATTGAGCTGAAAAAACCTCAACAGCTGACAGCCATGGGCACTAACGCTGAAGCGCGCAGGGTAGAAGTAGCTTTGCAATAAGTGCCATGACACCAGTGGCATTCAGTAACCAACTGGTAACTTCTTTGCGGGTAAATAGCTGGTAGCCAGTTACCATAAGGCTTGTAATTAAGTTACCTGTCGTTATGGAAAAGGTTATCCCATGGTGTCATCTGCCCCTCCAGATTCGGTAGCACTACACCCAGTAGTCGCCAGCGTCACGGCCCGCATCGTTGAACGCAGCCGCACTCGCCGCAGCGCCTACCTGGCGCAGATTGATGCAGCAGCAACGCGAGCCCGCAGTGCTGACCGCATGGGTTGCGCCAATCTGGCGCACGCCGTAGCAGGCGCTCCGGCGGATGACCGATTCAAAATCGTCGCTGAACATGCTCCGAACATCGGCATCGTGACCGCCTACAACGACATGCTGTCAGCGCACACACCGTTTAAAAATTACCCGGATCTGATCAAAGACGAGGCTCGCAAAGCGGGTGCAACCGCACAAGTGGCAGGTGGCGTGCCCGCCATGTGTGACGGCGTAACGCAAGGCACGGCGGGTATGGAGCTCAGTTTGTTCAGCCGCGATGTGATTGCCATGTCTACGGCAGTCGCGCTGTCGCATGACATGTTTGATGCCGCGCTGCTGCTGGGCGTGTGCGACAAAATTGTGCCTGGTTTGTTAATAGGTGCACTGCATTTTGGTCATTTACCGATGGTGTTTGTGCCAGCCGGACCGATGCCGTCAGGCATTTCAAACAAAGCCAAAGCCAAAACCCGTGAGCTGGCGGCGCAAGGCCTGGTAGGACGTGCTGAACTGCTCGATTCTGAAATGAAGTCCTACCATGCGCCCGGTACCTGCACGTTTTACGGCACGGCCAACAGCAACCAGATGTTGCTCGAAGCGATGGGCCTTCATGTGCCCGGCACAGCTTTTGTCAACCCTGGTTGCGGCCTGCGCGATGAACTGACGCGTGAATCTGCGCGCACTGTGCTTGGCATCATCAAGTCAAAAAGATATGCTCCGATTGGGCATATTGTTGATGAGCGTGCAATCGTCAATGCGATGCTTGCGCTGCTGGCTACGGGCGGCTCAACCAACCACCTGATTCATTGGGTCGCTGTAGCGTTTTCAGCCGGGATCACGATTGACTGGAATGACTTTTCAGACTTGTCGGACGTGGTGCCCACTCTGACTCACGTGTACCCCAACGGCAGTGCTGACGTGAATCAGTTTCAAGCCGCAGGCGGTACCGGGTTTGTGATCCGCGAGCTGCTGGATGCGGGCTTCATGCATGCCGATGTCTTGACGGTGCGCTCTGGTGGAATCCGGGAATACACACGGGAACCATTCATGCAAGGCACGTCTTTGGCGTGGTCAGAAACAGGAGAATCAAAGGACGAATCGATTGTGCGTAGCGCGGCAAAACCCTTCAGCGCCACGGGTGGGCTCAAGCTGCTGCAGGGCAACTTGGGCCGCAGTGTGATCAAGGTGTCCAGCGTGCCAGATGATTGCCATGTGATTGAAGCACCCGCGCGGGTTTTTGATTCGCAATCGGCGCTGCTTGATGCCTTCAGCGCAGGCGAGCTGGAGCGTGTGTGCCTGGAAAACGCCGCAGGCGGCGTGATTTGCGTGGTGCGCTGGCAGGGCCCGCACGCCAACGGCATGCCTGAGCTGCACAAGCTCACGCCGCCGCTGGCGGTGTTACAGGGCAAGGGCTACAAGGTGGCGCTGGTAACCGATGGCCGCATGAGCGGCGCATCAGGAAAGGTTCCAGCCGCCATTCATGTGTCGCCCGAAGCCGCAGCTGGTGGCCCGCTGGCCAAGGTGCGCGACGGTGATGTCATTCGGCTTGATGCACTGACGGGTGACTTAAACGTGCTGATGTCACCCGCCGATTGGGCCGCACGCAGTGCCGACATCATGCCTGCTGCTTTGCGCGCCAATGACGGCCAGGGTATGGGCCGCGAATTGTTTACCCACATGCGCCGCAGCGCATCCACCGCAGAAAAAGGTGCTTTGTCATGGATGTGAACTTAAACATTTCTGGCCGCTTGACAGCCCTGCAAGTGATGCAGGACTCGCCCGTGATCCCAGTGATTGTGTTGACCGATGTCGACCAAGCCGTTCAGATGGCGCGCGCCCTGGTAGCTGGCGGTATACGCATGCTTGAGGTCACGCTGCGCACACCGCAGGCACTGGCCTGCATTGAAGCCATCGCCACAGGCGTGCCTGAGGCTGTGGTCGGCGCAGGAACAGTGCGCAGCGCGGCTGATGCACAAGCCAGCGCGATGGCAGGTGCCCGTTTTATTGTCAGCCCTGGCTACACCATTGCGTTAGGGCAAGCGTGCCGGGACTTGGCCTTGCCATTGCTACCCGGCGTGGCCACTGGCAGTGAAATCATGATGGCATTGGCCGACGGTTTAGTTGAGCTGAAGTTTTTCCCCGCCATGCAGGCAGGCGGCCCAGCCATGCTCAAAGCTTGGTCAGGCCCATTTGGCGATGTGCGGTTTTGCCCAACAGGTGGGGTAACTGCTGCGAATGCCCTTGAGTTTTTAGCGCTGCCCAACGTGGTGTGCGTTGGTGGCTCGTGGCTTACGCCACCTGATGTTCTGGCACGCGGCAACTGGGCGCAAGTCACGGCTCTGGCGTTTCAGGCCAGCCGTTTGGTGCGTGGGGCATTCTGAGGTTTTTTGAAAGCTGTTTTAGGCAACTTTGCGATTTAATAGCATTCGGTTTTAGTGATAAATGCAGCGGCAGCCTGCTAAATACAAGTATAGTAAGCTATTAAATATATAGCAACTGAGCAGCTTGTATCGCTTGAGTTATTGATCAGCAGCCTTTCGTCCCGTCAGTTTGATCAAGCCCTTGCTGACATAGTCATCAAACTGGATGTTGGGGATAGCCGTCAGCCCGGCCACACCGTCACCTGCATCCCAGCTCAGCGTGGCGCTGTCAGATGCCAATGTGACCTCAATGGGGCCTATCGGAATTTCAATCGGCGCGCCATCTCCCGGCCGGTAAGTGACGCAGCCGGTGATCATGCCGGGTTGTGGGGTGGGCGTTGCTGCTGGTTGGTTTGCCATCGGGATCATTTGACATTCTCCTCAAAACTTGATTACCACCGCTTTTCCAGCCGCAACGTGTCAGCTAAAAGAGTCTTTAACTGTCATTTCAGGACGCCATTCAAACATCAGGCGCAACTACCCAGTCATAAGCTGCCGGTGGCAAGCCAGCCAGGTTGTAGGGTCCGATGGCCGAACGGATCAAACGCAGACAGGGCAGGCCGACAGCCGCTGTCATGCGGCGTACCTGGCGGTTGCGCCCCTCGGTAATGCATAACTCAAGCCAGGCTGTGGGGATATTACGTCTTACCCGCACCGGTGGGGTACGCGCCCAAAGCGCGGGCGGCTCGGCAACCTGCCGCGCTTTAGCGGGCAGCGTTAGCCCGTCATTTAATTGCACACCCGCACGCAGCGCCTCAAGTGCCGCATCACCTGGCGTGCCTTCAACCTGCACCCAATAAGTTTTTGGCATTTTGAAGCGTGGGTTGCTGATACGCGCCTGCAAAGCGCCGTCACCCGTCAACAGCAGCAGCCCTTCACTGTCTGCGTCCAGCCGTCCGCAGGCATAGACGCCCGGCAAGTCAATAAAGTCTTTCAGACAGCGCCAGCGGCCTTCGGGTGTGAACTGACTCAACACACCGTAGGGCTTGTTAAAACGCAGCAGGGTTGACGGTTGGGATGCGTCCACTGTTAAAAAGACGAGCCCGGCTCGTTTAAAAAAGCAATTTCTTCAGCTGTCGATGCGCGGCCAAGGACAGCATTGCGGTGCGGGTAGCGGCCAAAGCGGGTAATGATGTATTGGTGGCGCTGCTCAAAGTCCAGCGCTTCCTCAAGCCCTGGTTGCGCAAACAGCTGCACAGCCTGTGCATGGATCAACGCTGATTCACTGTGCATGTAAGGCATGTAGGCAAATCTGCGCTGGGGTGTGCTCAAAGCGTGGTCTTGACCTCGGGCCACCAACTCTTGCGCCAGGCTAAGCGCCAAAGCGTCTTGCGCAAATGCTCGCGGCGTATCGCGGTAAACATGACGTGAAAACTGGTCCAGCACAACGATTTCGGCCAGCCGGCCTTCGGAGGTAGCGCGCCAGCCAAACAACTCGCAACGCGAAACGGCTTCAAGCATGTCACCAAAGCGGGTACGAATCATCTCGTCAAGCGCAGCGTCTTTGGCAAAGTGCTGTTTGTGCGTCAACTCGTCAAACCAGAAGTGGAGGATGTTTTGGGCCTGCATGATAGTTTTAAGCGATTTTGTACTTTTTTTAGCTATTTTAGGGTATTAAATACGGCTGTAGTCCAATGATTA
>JAYVEE010000112.1:0-5287 GCA_043749005.1 Polaromonas sp.
TAAAACCGAAGCTCTACATAGACAAAACACAACTCCTGGCCTCATACGTGAGGCGGACGAAAGGCGACTTCGAGTCGCACCATGGCCTAATAATAGTCAAAAAATTTTTAACTTGTGTCGGTCATTACCCCGTCAACCAAAATGCTTGCTGAACCTGTCGTTACTGCCCCTGAAAGTGCAAAAAAGCCGTGGCGCGCGGTTTTTGCCGTCTACGCTGAAGCCCCCACACTGCGCATGCTGCTGCTGGGCTTTTCGGCCGGACTGCCGCTGCTATTGGTGTTTGGCACGCTGAGCTTCTGGCTGCGTGAGGCGGGTATCAACCGCACCACCATCGGCTACCTGAGCTGGGTTGGTCTGGCCTATGCCTTCAAGTGGGTTTGGGCGCCGCTGGTGGACCGCATGCCGATACCGGTTTTGACACGCTTGTTGGGACGCAGGCGCAGCTGGCTGCTGGTATCACAAATCGTCATCATTGCCGCGTTGATCGGCATTGGCTTGACTGATCCGCGACTGGCGCTGACGCCCGTTGTTTGGTGCGCACTCGCCATTGCCGTAGGCTCAGCCACGCAAGACATTGCACTTGATGCGTACCGCATTGAATCAGCCGATACAGACCGCCAGGCCGCGCTGGCCGCTGCCTATCAGACAGGTTACCGAATTGCCATGATTTGGGCTGGTGCAGGCGCGCTGTGGATTGCTGCTCGGGCTGAAGCGGTCGGCGTTGTGGGATACCAGCAAGGCGCGTGGCAAACCGCGTATTGGGTGATGGCGGCATCGATGCTGATCGGCGTGGTCACGGTGCTGCTGTCGCCCGAGCCTGCTGCGCGCGCCTTCAAGCCCGCGCGCAACGCCGCCGAATGGTTGCAAGGCGCGCTGATAGAACCGTTTGCTGATTTTTTGCGCCGTTACGGCAAGCAGGCGCTGTTGATACTGGCGCTGATCGCGATTTACCGTATCAGTGATGTGGTGATGGGCATCATGGCCAATCCGTTTTATGTTGACATGGGCTACACCAAAGACGAGGTGGCAGCGGTCACCAAAATCTTTGGGGTCGTCATGACGCTGGTTGGCGCGTTTGTCGGCGGCGTGCTGGCCATGCGCTACGGCGTGATGAAGGTGCTGATGCTCGGCGCGGTGCTCAGTGCCGCCAGCAATTTGCTGTTTGCATGGCTCAGTACCCGTGGTCATGATGTAGTGGGCCTGACGTTTGTCATTTCAGCTGACAACCTGTCCAGCGGGATTGCGTCGGCGGCGTTTATTGCGTATTTGTCGAGCCTGACCAACATCAACTATTCAGCCACACAGTACGCGCTGTTCAGCTCGATGATGCTGCTGTTGCCGAAGTTTTTGGCGGGGTATTCAGGTGCTTATGTCGATGCATTTGGGTACGGTCACTTTTTTATCGCGACGGCTTTGTTGGGCTTGCCTGTGCTGGTTCTGGTTTATTTGGCTTCGCGAATAACGCCGCCACAAGCACCTTGAAGCGTTTACCCCATCTTTACCCAAGCGACAAACCAACTTGCCGCTAACCCCTGAGGATGCTTGCATGGCCCAACAGCAGCTTTTAATGATTGAAGACGACGCCCGCCTGGCGACGATGGTGGGCGAGTATTTGCGTCAGTCAGGATATGGTTTTTCGCATGCGGTTGATGCCGCCAGCGGACTGGATGTATTGCAAGGTGCGCCGCCTGATTTGGTCATACTGGACCTGATGCTTCCCGACATGGACGGACTGGAGGTGTGCCGCCGCATCAAGGCCAGTAACCCGGCCATCGCGGTACTGATGCTGACCGCCAAAGGCGATCCGATGGACCGCATTGTGGGCCTGGAGATTGGTGCTGACGACTACCTTCCCAAACCGTTTGAGCCGCGTGAGCTGCTGGCGCGGATACGCGCTGTTCTCAGGCGCGGCAGCGATGCGGCAGCCAGTTTGAGCGCGCACAAAACCATGCGCTTTGGCTCGTTTGAAATTGACCGTGATGCGCGCATCGTGAGCGTCTCGGGCAAGCCCTGCGAGCTGACGTCTTACCAGTTTGACTTGCTGGTGGCATTGGCTGAACGCGCAGGCCGGGTGCTAACCCGCGACCAGATCATGGAGGCGGTACGTGGCCGTGAGCTGGAGGCGTTTGACCGCTCCATCGATGTCCACATGGGGCGTATTCGCAATGCGATTGAGGTCGATGCGAAAGACCCCAAGCGCATTTTGACGGTGCGTGGTGTGGGTTATGTGTTTGCCAAGCAACAAGATTGATTTTAAAAGTAATGTGGTCACGTTTTACTTCCAGGCTCTACGTTCGCATCTGGCTGGCGGTAGTCGCTGCGGTACTGGTTTTGACATTTGCAGTTGCAGCGGTCTCCCGCCTGACCCGCGAGCTCCCGCAGTTGCCTATCCGTGAAGTGCTGGTGCGCAACAAGGCCGGAGACATCATTGGCACAGCCCAAACCAAGCCGGGCAGACGTCCAGCAGATGGGCTTGAATTTGATGTGACTACCATCGATGGCCACACTTTCAACCTCATTTTGCCCCGCCCAAGTCGACTCGCAGGCCAGGCAGGAAATCCGCAGAGCGCGCGGCCAGACAAGCTGTTTGGCGCACCGTCCTTTTTTTGGTTGCTGGGCCTGGTCTCGTTGGCCGTGGCATTGGGTAGTTACCCCATCATCCGGCGGCTGACGCAGCGGCTGGAAGCCCTGCAGCGCGGCGTAGAGCGCTGGGGCCAGGGTGATTTGTCGGCCAGAGTCAATGCCGATGGCAAGGACGAAGTGGCTTTTTTAGGCGAGCGTTTCAACCAGGCCGCCCAACGCATTGAAACGCTGATGAACTCGCACAAATCGCTGTTGGCCAATGCATCACATGAACTGCGCTCACCCCTGGCTCGCATACGAATGAGTCTGGAGTTGATGGGACTTGAAGCATCTTCACTGCAACGCATTGAGATTTCCCGCAGCATCACGGAGCTCGATCAACTGATTGACGAAATTTTGCTGGCCAGCCGGCTGGATGCCAGACAGGCAGACGCGGAGCCTTTTGAAGCACTCGATCTAACAGGTCTGGCGGCTGAAGAATGCGCCCGGGCTGGCGCTGAGCTGGGCATCTCGGCCACGGGCCAAAGCCTGGTGCTGCGCGGCTCGCCACGCCTGTTGCGCCGCCTGATGCGCAACCTGCTGGAAAACGCCAAACGCTATGGCCAAGGCGATGTCACACTTGCGCTGACGCAAAAGCAGGTCAACAACCAGGCGTTTGCCGTGATAGCTGTGTCCGATCGCGGCCCCGGCGTACCCCCTATCCAGCGAGAGCGTATTTTTGAACCTTTTTACCGCCTGCCCGGCGCCAGCGAGCGTGAAGGCGGCGTTGGCTTGGGCCTGGCTCTGGTCAAATCCATCAGCGAGCGCCACGGCGGCAGCGCACGCTGTGAGGCCAGGGCCGGCGGTGGTGCGACCTTTGTGGTGGAACTGCCGATACAGCTGGCATAAAAGTTTGTGGCGTAAACCACAAATTTCATGCATGTAACCTGGCATCTCATCTAATTGGAGGATGTTCAATTGAACAGGTTAACGGCATGATTGAGCAGTTGCTGTCACAACCTGTCGGCAAAAAACTTGGGATACGCATTAAAGCAATTTTCAGTCGATCTCCCAACGACAGCCTTCTGTTAAAAAAAGGCTTTTCCAAGACCACCTTCGGGTGGTCTTTTTTTTGCTGTCAGCATAATGAGTTCATGCCTGATGCCAACATCCCCACCCAGCCCCGACTTCAAACCCGCCTGACCCAGCAATTCAATCTTGGCACACCACTGGTGCTTGCCCCGATGGCGCTGGCCTCAGGTGGCGCATTGGCCGCCGCCTGTGCGCACTCTGGCGCGCTCGCGCTGGTCGGCGGTGGTTATGGCGATCTGGCCTGGACGCAAAGCCAATACAACCTCGCGCTCCAGGGCACTCAATGCCAAGATACCCGGGCGCATTTAGGCTGTGGCTTCATCACCTGGAAGCTGGACGAAGACGCCAGCGCGCTGGATTGGGTGCTGGCGCATCCGAGCGCAGACAAGCCGCGCGCCATCATGCTGTCGTTTGGCGACCCGCGGCCTTATGCGGCCCGCATTGCCGCCGCCAATGCGGCCCTGATTTGCCAGGTGCAGCGCCTGGAACAGGTGCCGCTGGCACTTGAAGCTGGCGCCCGCATCATCGTGGCGCAGGGCGGCGAAGCCGGCGGTCATGGCGCGAATTCCCTCAACAGCCGCTCCACCCTCACTTTCGTGCCAGAGCTGGCCGACTATCTTGCTGCGCACGCGCCCAGGACCTTGTTGCTGGCCGCTGGTGGCATTGCCGACGGTCGCACCCTCGCCGCCGCGCTGGTGTTAGGTGCCGATGGTGCGCTGGTGGGGTCACGGCTATGGGCAACACAGGAAAGCCTGGCCGCCCAGGGCGCAAAAGATCAGGCGGTGCAGACCACAGGCGACGGCACGGCGCGTAGCCCGGTGTTTGATATCTTGCGGCGCAAGAACTGGCCCGCGCCGTACGACTTTCGTGCCATTCGAAACGGTATGCACCTGCAATGGGAGGAGCGCATCACCGTCCTGCGCGACGCGCCTGACGTGGCCCGCGCCGAATACGACGCAGGCGTCAAGGCTGGCGACTTTTCACGCGCACACGCCACAGTGGGCGAGGCAGTAGGCCTGATTCACGATCTTCCCAAGGCGGCCGAGGTCATTGACCGCATGACTGCCGGGGCAGCGCGAGTTTTAAGTAAAAACTACTTTTTGCCAAAAAATAGCGGGCACAGAACGCTATAACTTTTGGAGCACCATGGCGGCGGTGATATCGTTCAGGCAGCGCATGTGACCCTCTTTGGGACCCAACGGGCAAACGCGTTCAAAGCACGGTGCGCAGTCCAAAGGCGGCTGGTATGAGCTATCGTTTTTCAACCACAGCACAACCGCCTTGTGACTTAATGGCGGGGTGTGTAGCGGGCTGCTAGAGCCAAAAATTGCCACTTGCGGTACGCCCAGTGCAGCGGCAATGTGCATCAGGCCTGAGTCGTTAGTCACTATTAATTTGCTAGCTGCTTGCACCCGTATTGCTTGGGCTAGAGTCGTTTTTCCTGCAAAATTCAGGCAGTTTTCAGACATTTTTGCGATTTCTGCGCACAAATCCGCCTCTTTGCCCGAACCAAGCAGCAGCACCGGACCGCCCAACTGATTGGCCAGCGCTGCGTAGTGCGCTGCAGGCCATCGCTTGGCCGGGCCGTATTCAGAGCCCGGTGCAAACACGGTGTACGCGCCGCGCTGCAGGC
>JAYVEE010000113.1:0-5252 GCA_043749005.1 Polaromonas sp.
CATACCGGTCAAATTTTTTACCTCGAAAGAAATTTTATGATTGAAAAACTGGCTTGTAAAAACCCTGATATTCGCAATTACCTTTGGAACTCGGCTGAAGAGCAGATTTACCGCAAGGAGAATTTCTTATGAAAGCGCTCGTTTACAACGGTCCCCGCGATGTTCAGGTTAAGACCGTGCCTGACGCAAAAATCGAACGTCACACCGACGTGCTTGTGAAAATAACAAGCAGCAATATTTGTGGTTCCGACCTCCATATGTATGAGGGCCGAACAGACATGGAGGCAGGCCGAATTTTGGGCCATGAAAATTTAGGCACGGTGATTGAAGTCGGAAAGGCCGTTGACAAAGTCAAAGTGGGTGACTTCGTGTGCCTGCCGTTTAATATTGGTTGCGGTTTTTGCGAAAACTGCGAATGCGGTTTGACGGGCTACTGCCTGACAGTGAATCCAGGTTTTGCTGGAGGTGCTTATGGTTTTGCGGGCATGGGCCCGTACAGCGGTGGGCAGGCTGAGCTTTTGCGGGTACCGTATGGCGATTTCAATTGCCTGGTTTTGCCGCCAGATGGGAAAGAAAAAGAAGGCGATTACGTGATGCTTTCCGATATTTTCCCAACGGGTTATCACGCCACTGAGCTGGCGGGTGTAAAGCCCGGCGACACGGTGGTAATTTATGGCGCTGGGCCTGTGGGCTTGATGGCCGCTTGCTCGGCCAACCTTAAAGGCGCCAGCAAAGTCATGGTGGTTGACATCCACCAAGACCGTTTAAAACTGGCTGAGGAAATTGGTGCCATTGCCGTTGACGACACGGAAGGCGGCGGCGTTGAGCGCATCCTGGAGCTAACAAATGGCAAGGGTGCTGACCGAGGTTGTGAATGCGTCGGCTATCAGTGTTGCAATATGCACCGTGAAGAGGTGCCTAATTTAACGATGAACAACCTCGTTAAAACCGTTAAAGCCACCGGCGGCATTGGTGTTGTTGGTGTATTCATACCAGAAGATCCGGGTGCAAAGGATAAGCTGGCAAGGGAAGGAAAACTGGCTTTTGACTTTGGCAAATTCTGGATTAAAGGGCAAAAGGTTGCGACAGGGCAAGCCAACGTGAAGGCGTACAACAGAAAGTTGTGCAATTTGATCGAAGCTGGAAAAGCCAAACCTTCATGGATCATTTCTCATGAACTGCCGCTTGCCCAAGCACCTGAAGCGTATGAAAATTTTGACGAGCGCAAGAGCGGATGGACAAAAGTGGTCTTGAAACCCGGTAAATAAAGTTACTTATTTAAATTGACGGCTGATTTGGTGATCGCTGCTTTGTACATGACATTACACAAACGCAATCCTGAATCGGCCACTCAGGCCAAGGCGGTTCATACGCCCGCAGTTTCAAGAAACGTCGCATTTCCTGCTTGAATCCAAAACAGCAGAAAAATGCTCCGATACGTTTCTGAGCACTTTTCTCTCTTTTACTTTTCGGTTCGCGTTGACAACACCAACGTCATTGGCCAGCACTTGTAGGTTCACCTAATTAACGCCGTCAAGTTTCAGTCGTTATAAATTTTAAAAATTCGCCTACCGATCCAATTCCGTTTGATATTTTTGCGCAATGCAAGTACTGACGCAGTTTCGGCCTATTTGCTGACGGTTCTATCTGTTGACACAGTCCAAAGTCGTTTGGGTGTTGTGTAGCGAAGTCCAAACTTAAAAGCACTTTGAGGCGCAGCAACAAACTAAACACTCAATTGCAACCGTCGTAATTATTTGTCAACTCATTTCCAAATCTTACAGAAAGACTTTCCATGGAAACCAACCTAACCCTGAAAATGCCCCATGCCCGACCAGCGACCCGAAGGCCGTCCCGCATGCTTGTCGCTGTCGCATGTGGCTTGTCCCTCGGCGCCACACTTTTTGCAACGCATGCCCTTTCGGCTGACCCTGGCGCAATGGCCAAAACCGGTACCGCCTTTAAAGCCGATGCCGACATGCAGGCCGTGTTGGACGAACTGGCATTACTGGGTGGCAAGCCGATTGAAACCTTGAGCCCCGAGGAGGCGCGAAAGCAGCCAACTCCAGCCGATGCGGTAACGTCGTTGCTCAAGAAAAAGGGCAAGGACACATCCCCTGCCGCGCTTGTACCTGGGGTGACTAGTGTTGACCGTGAAATTCAAGGCGCGATGGGCAATATCCCGGCGCGCATTTACACGCCTGACGGCGCGGGTCCATTTCCGGTCGTGGTTTACTTTCACGGCGGTGGGTGGGTGATTGCAGACAAACAGGTGTACGACGGTGGCGCGCGCGGGCTGTCCAAGCAAGCGCAGGCTGTCGTTGTTTCAGTGGATTACCGCCTTGCACCCGAAGCCAAATTTCCAGCCGCATGGGACGATGCTCTAGCCGCCTACAAATGGGCTATTGCTAACGCAGCGTCTATCAAAGGCGACTCCAAGCGCATGGCTCTTGCTGGTGAAAGTGCGGGCGGCAACCTCGCGCTTTCTACAGCGATTGCAGTTCGCGACGCTGGCCTAACAGCACCAACACACGTACTTGCGGTTTACCCGGTTGGTCAAACCGGTAATCTGGACACCAAGTCTTACCAAGACAGCAAAACTGCAAAACCGTTGAATAAAGCGATGATTGGCTGGTTCGTCGACAAACTCCTGGCAAAACCGGAAGACAAAATGGATACACGCCTAGACGTCGTCAATGCCAAGCTCGCGGGGCTGCCTCCAGTCACCATCATCAACGCACAAATCGACCCGTTGCGAGAAGACGGTGCGTTACTGGAGGCGGCTTTGAAAAAAGCTGGTGTCAAGGTGCAGCGTAAAGTCTATTCAGGCGTCACCCATGAATTTTTTGGCATGGCTGCAGTTGTCAAAAAAGCCGCAGATGCACAAATGATGGGTGGAAAGGCTTTGCAGAATTCCTTCAACGCCAAAGCTGCGAAATAAATAGTGGCAGCAATAAAGATCAACTGACAGCGCGCGGCTTGACCAGGGCCGCCGCTTTCTTTGCATTGCTTCTTGCCACTTTTACATCCGGATCAAAAGCCAGAGCAACACCCATCCGGCGCTTGACGAAACTCTCCGGCTTGCCAAACAGGCGAATGTCTGTGTTGGGCACTCCCAATGCATCAGCCACGCCGTCAAACACAATACCTTTGGCATTTACCCCACCGTAAATGACGGCGCTAGCGCCTGGTGTGCGTAGAGTTGTATTCACGGGCAGGCTCAGAATAGCTCTGGCATGCAGTTCAAACTGCGTTTGTACCTGCGTACACATCGTAACCATACCTGTGTCGTGCGGGCGGGGGCTAACTTCACTAAACCAGACGTCATCGTCCTTGACAAAGAGCTCCACACCAAAAATTCCTTGGCCGCCCAAGTTATCTGTAACGGCTTTGGCAATCCCGCGGCTGCGCTTTAAAGCAGTTTCGGACATTGAGTGCGGCTGCCAGCTTTCCACGTAGTCGCCATTTACCTGAATATGGCCTATGGGCTCGCAAAAGTGGGTTTCGATCTGCCCATCAGACCCCATTGCACGCACCGTGAGCAGTGTGATTTCGTAGTCAAAATCAATGAAACCTTCGACGATGACCCGGCCATGGCTCACCCGGCCACCAGTCATGGCGTGGTCCCAAGCCGCCTTCACATCATCAGGCCTGGCAATCTTGCTCTGGCCTTTGCCAGATGAGCTCATCACTGGCTTGACAATACAGGGGTAGCCAATTTTGCTGTCGATGGCCAGTTGCAGCTCGGCCAGCGAATCGCAAAACACATACGGACTGGTGGGAAGGTTCAAGGTAACAGCTGCCAGGCAGCGGATGCCTTCGCGGTCCATCGTCAGGCGTGCAGCGCGTGCTGTGGGTATCACTCGAGTTGCACCAGCAGCTTCCAGCGTTTCAAGCATGGCGGTCGATATCGCCTCAATTTCAGGCACGACGAGGTGCGGCTTTTCTTTTTCAATCAGTGCTTTGAGCTGCGCGGGGTCGCTCATTGTGATGGTGCGGGCATGGTGCGCTACCTGCTGGCCGGGTGCGTTGTCGTAACGGTCAACCGCAATCGTTTCAACACCCAAACGCTGCAGCGCAATCAAGACCTCTTTGCCCAGCTCGCCCGAGCCCAGCAACATGACTCTGGTGGCGTTGGGGGAAAGGGGGGTGCCGAAGGTGGTCATAAAAGGTCCGACTATGCAAGGAAGGTTAACAGTCCGGCAAGTTTACCTTCGCACACAAGCGTGAAAATAGCCGCAAGGCACAATGAGTGCATGAATTTAGCAAGTGCATCGCCTATATTTTCTATTCAAGGCCTGACCAAAAAATACGGTGAAACCACCGTCGTCAACAATCTGTCGTTCGACATCAAACCTGGTGAGTGTCTGGGCGTGATTGGGCCTAACGGTGCGGGTAAAACCACGACCATCCGGATGTGCTTGGGACTGACTGCTCCTGATGCGGGCAGCGTGTCATTTCTACAGCTAGGGCAAAACACATTGCAAATGCCGCGCGATGCGCTGGCCATCAAGGAAAAGCTGGGCATCGTGAGCCAGTTTGACAGCCTCGACCCGGACTTTTCCTGCGCTGAAAACCTGCTGGTCTTTGGCCGCTATTTTGGTTTGGAAGACACAATAATTAAAGAACGTATTCCCAAGCTGCTTGAATTTGCCGCGCTGACCAGCAAGGCTGATGCCAAGCTGAGTGAGTTGTCAGGCGGCATGAAACGGCGGCTGTCGCTGGCGCGTGCCCTGGTCAATGACCCGCAGTTGCTGCTACTTGATGAACCCACCACCGGCCTCGACCCGCAAGCCCGACATCTGATGTGGGAACGTTTGCAGCGTTTGGTGCAGCAGGGCAAATCCATTTTGCTGACCACGCACTTTATGGACGAAGCCGAACGCCTGTGCAACCGCCTGCTGGTGCTTGACCATGGCAAAAAAATGACCGAGGGCACACCGCGCCAGTTGATAGCCGACAACCTCGAGCCAGATGTGGTGGAGGTCTACGGCGCAGGGGCATTGGCATTGGTTGATTCACCGCTCAAGTCATTGGCTGCGCGGGTTGAGGTCAGCGGCGAGACCGTATTTTTTTATACCCAAGATTCCAAGCAATTGCTTGAGGCACTAACCAACTACCCACAACTGCGCACATTGCACCGCCCAGCCAATCTGGAGGACTTGTTCCTCAAACTGACAGGCCGACAAATCAGGGAGGATGCATGATGACCAGCATTTGGACGGCACCCCGCATCAGCATGCGCTGGTTGC
>JAYVEE010000114.1:0-5228 GCA_043749005.1 Polaromonas sp.
AAGATAAGTTGCAGCGTGAATAAAAAGATAGCGGCTTATCATTGCCAAACTTAGTTTGAATTCAATTTATTCAAGGACACCCGAATGAGTACCTCATCACACGACGTTTATCAAAAGCTCAGCGCGCTGGGCATCACGCTGCCACCGCTGGCGATACCAGCAGCTGCTTATGTTCCGTTCGTGCAAACCGGCAGGCTGGTTTTTTTGAGCGGCCACATCGCCAAAAAGAACGGCAAAGCCTGGGTCGGACAACTGGGTAAAAACGTCGATACCGCCGAAGGCAAAACCGCTGCACGCGCCATTGCCATTGATTTGATGGGCACACTGCATGCAGCTTTAGCCAGCACTGGCAAAACACTGAACGATGTAACCCGTATCGTCAAACTCATGAGCCTGGTCAATTCAACCGCAGACTACACCGAGCAGCATCTGGTCACCAACGGCGCCAGTGAATTGTTTGGGGAAGTGTTTGGTTCCACCATCGGCGCTCACGCCAGAAGCGCATTTGGCGTTGCGCAAATCCCGATGGGAGCTTGTGTGGAAATTGAAATGATTGCTGAAATTGGCGGTTGAAGTTTTGTGCAGTGACTGATCCCACTGACCAGGAGATCAAAGCAGCCCTGCTGGAGCTGATTGCGAAGCGCGGCGAAAAATCCAGCGCCTGCCCATCCGAGGTTGCGCGAACACTTTCACCCGGTGAATGGCGAAGCTTGATGCCACGCGTCAGGCAGGTTGCAGGTGAACTGGCTTTGCAGGGGCTTCTGGATATTTCGCAGGGAGGGCAATCTGTCCCAACCACAGCCCTGCCCCACGGCCCATTTAAAGGGCCAATACGGGTGCGTCTGCCGCGTAAAGTGTCGCCATAAGTCACTTACTTAGCGTGGTGATCGCTGCTTCATGCTGATCAAGTCTGCACTAACCTTTCAAGTCTTTCCTGTTGACCCATACCCACCTTCCCCGCGCGCGCTCGCGGGGAAATCTTGCACCACATTGAACTCAGCCTGCACCACGGGCACGATCATCAGCTGAGCGATGCGCTCCATCGGGGCTATGGTGAATGGCACGTCGCTGCGATTCCAGGCGCTAACCATGAGTTGGCCCTGGTAGTCGCTGTCAATCAAACCGACCAGATTGCCCAGCACGATGCCGTGCTTGTGACCCAGCCCTGAGCGCGGCAGGATAAGGGCGGCGTAATTGGGGTTGTGCAAAAAGATGGCGATGCCTGTCGGCACCAGTTGCCAGGCATTGGCGGCCAGGATTAATGGCTCGTCTAAACAGGCCCGTAAGTCCAGCCCTGCGCTGCCCGGTGTGGCGTAGTTGGGCAGGTTGTCGTACAGGCGTGGGTCGATAATTTTGACGTCGATTTTCATGACTTGTTCAGGTTTTATGCATACGGTTGGCAATTTCTCTCACCAGTTGCCGCGCCAGCGTCAACTTGCTGGCTCTTGGCATCTCAAGTGCGCCCTGGCTATCAATTAGCAACAACGCGTTGTGGTCCTGGCCGAAGGTGTCGGGGCCGATGTTGCCGACGAGTAATGGCACGTTTTTTCTTAGGCGCTTGGCTTGGGCGTTCTCAAGCAGGTCATGGCTCTCGGCTGCAAAGCCCACGCAGAACAACGCCCTGCTTTTGGCAGCATCTGATTGAGCAACAGTGGCAAGGATGTCCTGGTTTTCAGCGAATGTCAGCTGCGGCGGCAAACCGGAGCCGTCCTTTTTAATTTTTCGGCTTGCAAATGCTGCAGGACGCCAGTCTGCCACAGCCGCAGTTGCTATAAATACAGTAGCTTGTTGCGCCCGCTTATTTACGGCTTCAAGCATATTCAATGCTGATTTGACGTCGATTCGAATCACGCCACGCGGTGTCGGCAGGCTGACCGGCCCGGCGACCAGCGTGACGTCTGCACCCGCCTCACGCGCAGCCCGTGCAATGGCAAAACCCATTTTTCCGCTCGATAGATTGGTAATGCCGCGCACCGGATCTATCGCCTCAAATGTCGGCCCGGCTGTCACCAGCACACGCTGACCTGCCAACACTTTTGGGGTGAAAAAAGCCATGATGTCTTCAAGCAGTTCATCAGGCTCCAGCATGCGGCCATCGCCCGTTTCGCCGCAGGCCTGAAATCCGCTACCCACACCCAGCACCGTTGCGCCGTCGCTTTGCAGTTGCGCCAGGTTGCGTTGGGTTGCGGGATGCGCATACATTTCGCGGTTCATGGCGGGACAAATAAGAAGAGGTACGGTGTTTATCGGCCTGGCGAGGCACATCAGGCTGAGTAAATCGTCTGCCCGTCCGTGCAACAACTTGGCCATAAAGTCTGCACTGCACGGCGCGATCACGATGGCATCGGCCTCACGCGACAAATTGATGTGCGCCATGTTATTGGCTTGGCCGCCGCTTGCCCGCGAATCCCACTGACTGGTAAAAACCGGGCGATCACTGAGTGCCTGCATCGTCACAGACGTGATGAACTGCTCGGCGGCCTCGGTCATCACCACTTGCACGGTAGCTCCTGCTTTGATCAGCGCACGGCACAACTCAGCAGCTTTGTAGCACGCAATGCCGCCTGACAAGCCCAAAACGATATGCTTGCCATGGAGTTCAGATGCCTCAATCGCATCTGGGAAAAGTGTTGGTGAAGTCATGACCCGCAATGTATCAGTTTGCTCATGTACCTTCCGATTAAAACCCCACCGCCTATAATCAACATTTCCCACCTAAGCGAGCTCACGTTCGTGCCAAAAATGACCAAATTTGTCTTCGTCACCGGCGGTGTGGTGTCCTCCCTGGGCAAGGGAATCGCCTCAGCCTCTCTAGCTGCGATCCTTGAATCGCGAGGCCTCAAAGTCACTCTGATCAAGCTCGACCCGTACCTGAATGTAGACCCTGGCACGATGTCGCCGTTTCAGCACGGCGAAGTATTTGTCACCGACGACGGCGCTGAAACCGATCTGGACCTGGGTCACTACGAGCGCTTTATTGAAACGCGGATGAAGAAGGCCAACAACTTCACCACCGGCCAGATCTACAAAAGCGTGCTGGAAAAAGAACGCCGGGGCGACTATCTGGGCAAAACTGTCCAGGTCATCCCACATGTGACCAACGAAATTCAGGAGTTTGTCAAACGCGGCGCAGGCTTTGATACACGAGAAGCGGTGGATGTAGCCATTGTTGAAATCGGCGGTACGGTAGGCGATATTGAGTCGCTGCCGTTTTTAGAGGCAGTGCGGCAAATGAGCCTGCGCCTGGGCGCCAACAATACCGCGTTTGTGCATTTGAGTTACGTGCCGTGGATAGCCGCTGCGGGCGAATTGAAAACCAAGCCCACCCAGCACACCGCCAAGCAGCTGCGTGAAATCGGCATTCAGGCGGACGTACTCCTGTGCCGCGCTGACCGGCCTATTCCGCAAGAAGAACGTGACAAAATTTCGCTCTTTTCAAACGTGCCTGAGTGGGGCGTGATCTCCATGTGGGATGTGGACACGATCTACAAGGTGCCGCGCATGCTGCATGAGCAAGGGCTGGACGGACTGATTTGCGACAAGCTGCGGCTCAACACACCACCGGCCAACTTGAAGCGCTGGGACGATCTGGTATTTGAGACCGAGCATCCAAAAAACGAAATCCATATCGCCATGGTCGGCAAGTATGTCGACCTGTCCGACAGCTACAAGTCACTGAATGAAGCGCTGCGTCACGCGGGCATGAAGAACCATGCCAGGGTTGTCATTGAGTACATCGATTCGGAAACCATCACGTTTGACAACGTTTCGCGTCTGGCGAAATTTGACGGCATTTTGGTGCCTGGTGGCTTTGGCGTGCGCGGAGTGGAAGGCAAAATTTGCGCTGCGCGTTATGCCCGTGAAAACAAGGTGCCTTACCTGGGCATCTGCCTCGGCATGCAGGTGGCAACTATTGAATTTGCGCGCCATGTGGCGGGCTTCAAAGGCGCAAACAGCACCGAATTTGATGCGAATACGCCGCATCCGGTGATTGCGTTGATTACTGAATGGAAAGACGCGGACGGAACGATCAAAACCCGTAACGCAAAGTCTGATTTGGGCGGCACGATGCGCCTGGGCGCACAGAGCTCGGACGTGACGCCGGGTACGCTGGCTCATTCAATATATGGCGACGTCGTGACGGAGCGGCACCGTCACCGCTACGAAGCCAACGTTAACTATCTGGATAAGCTTCGTGAAGCAGGCTTGATAATTTCTGCATTAACGCAGCGCGAACAATTGACCGAGATTGTTGAACTGCCGCAAAGCCTTCACCCCTGGTTTGTTGGCGTGCAGTTTCACCCTGAATTCAAATCGACGCCGTGGGCTGGGCACCCGCTTTTCAACGCTTACATCAAAGCGGCTTTAGACCATCAAACAGAAGGCAAAGCCTTGAAAGCGGTGGCTTGACATGAAGCTGTGTGGATTTGACATTGGCCTCGACAAGCCGTTCTTCCTGATTGCTGGCCCTTGCGTAGTAGAGTCCGAACAATTGCAGATGGACACTGCAGGCACGCTGAAGGAAATCACCACAAGCCTTGGTATTCCCTTCATTTTCAAGAGCAGTTTCGACAAGGCCAATCGAACGAGTGAAACGGCATACCGGGGCCTTGGGATGGAAAAGGGGCTTGCGATTCTTGCGAAGGTCAGGCGCGACATAGGTGTCCCTGTTCTTACCGATATCCACCGCGAAGACCAGATCGTTCAGGTCGCGGCGGTGGTGGACGTGCTGCAGACTCCCGCCCTTTTATGTCGGCAGACCGATTTCATCCACGCGGTGGCTTTGTCTGGCAAGCCGGTAAATATTAAAAAGGGGCAGTTCATGGCTCCTGGCGACATGAAAAACGTTATCGTCAAAGCGCGAGCTAGTGCAAAAGCTGCTGGCCTGGCAGAGGACAACTTCATGGCCTGCGAGCGTGGTGTCAGTTTTGGTTATAACAACCTGGTCAGCGATATGCGCTCGCTGGCCATCATGCGCGAGACACACGCTCCGGTGGTGTTTGATGCCACGCACTCGGTGCAATTGCCCGGCGGCCAAGGCACCAGCAGCGGAGGGGTAAGCGAGATGGTTCCTGTGCTGGCGCGGGCTGCCGTTGCTGTAGGTATTGCAGGCCTGTTTATGGAAACTCATCCAGACCCGGTTAACGCACTGTGCGACGGCCCTAACGCCGTGCCGCTTAAACACATGAAAGCATTGCTTGAAACTTTGCTTGAGCTTGACCGCGTGA
>JAYVEE010000115.1:0-5218 GCA_043749005.1 Polaromonas sp.
CGTCAGCAGCGCGAATTGAAGTGTTGCGCGGCCCGTTTTCAGCGCTGTATGGCAACTCTTCTGGCGGCGTGATCAGTATTTTTACAGCTGACGGTGGGCCGCAAACTATTGCTGAGTTTGATGGGGTCATGGGCAGTGATGGCATTCGTCGTGTTGGCCTCAAACTCAGCGGAACGGTGGGCACTGTGGGTAATGCGGGCGCGGTGCAGTACAACTTGAGCACGTCCGGCTTTGCAACCGACGGCCTTCGTGCGCAGAGCGCTGCGCAGCGAGGCACCTTTAACGGCAAACTCAAATATACAGCCAGCCCGGATACCGAAATCAGTCTGACTCTAAACCGTGTTGACATGCCCGATGTGCAAGACCCGTTGGGCTTGAGCCGCTTTGAGCTCAATGCCAACCCGGGGCAAACCACGGCCAGCGCTACGCAATTCAACACCCGCAAGTCGGTATCGCAAACGCAGGGCGGCCTGGTGCTTAATCACCGTCTGAATGCCAGCCAATCACTGGAGCTCACCGCTTATTACGGCGAGCGCGATGTCACGCAATTTCAAGCGATTCCGGTTGCCACCCAGACCGCTGCAACGCAACCCGGCGGCGTGATTGATTTAAACCGGCGCTACTTTGGGGTGGACGCGCGTTGGATCAATAAATTGCTGGTAGCCGACATGCCCCTGACCGTGACGCTGGGTGCCGCAACCGACCGGTTGAATGAAGATCGAAAAGGCTTTCAAAACTTTTCAGGAACCACGCTGGGTGTGATGGGTACCTTGCGGCGTGACGAACGCAACACAGTCACCAATAATGCTGTGTATGCACAAGCGCAAGTTGCAATTTCCGAACGCTGGAGCGCGTCAGCGGGCCTGCGCCATACGCGCGTTGCGTTTGAATCAAATGACAATTACATCCGGCCCGGCAACAACAACGACAGTGGCGCTGCCCAATTCAAGGCAACAACGCCTGCAGTCGGTGTGGTGTTTCACGCCTCAGACACAGTCAATATTTACGCCGCCGCGGGGCGGGGATTTGAGTCGCCGACGTTAAACGAATTGGCATACCGTCCTAACGGGGCGACCGGACTGAACTTTGATTTGAAGGCCGCCAACAGTCAGCAAGGGGAGTTGGGCATCAAGGCGGAACTGACGCCGCAATGGCGTTTAAACGCCGCTTACTTCACGGCTAAAACAAGCAATGAATTGGCTGTGCTCAGCAACAGCGGCGGTCGAAGCACATTTCAAAACGCAGGCACCACGCTTCGAAGCGGCGTGGAGGCATCTGTTGCTGGCCAGTGGGGCGCTGGATGGTCAACCTATTTATCGGCAACGGTGCTTGATGCCCGGTACAAAAACAGTTTTTTAACCTGCGGAACTGCGCCTTGCACAGTACCTAACTTACAGGTAGCCAGCGGCAACCGTTTGCCTGGCATACCGCGCGTCAGTTTGTTCGCCGAACTGGGCTATGTGCACCGTCCGTGGGGACTGGATGTGGGGTTTGAAATGCGTCACACTGGTGAGGTGTTTGTCGATGACCGCAACACCGACGCAGCGCCCAAGGTCACCATATTTAATTTGCGCGCCGCGCTAACGCAAAGCATCGGCAAATGGACATTCAAAGAGTTTGTGCGTATTGATAACCTGGCAGCCAGACATTACGTTGGCTCGGTAATCGTCAACGAGGGCAACGGCCGGTTTTTTGAGCCAGCTGCCGGTAGAACGGGCCTGTTGGGTGTTAACGCTCGGTATACGTTTTAAATAATTTTCACATTCGCTATTGCACGACTACTTGGAAAGAAACATGGAAAATCTTGACGTGATGGTGCTCAAAACGCTCCGTGACTGGCGCGCAACAGGCAAGCGTGCGCTACTGGCCACCGTGGTACGCACTTGGGGCTCGTCACCGCGCCCGGTCGGCTCCATCATGGCGCTGTGTGAGACCGGCGCGGTGGTCGGCTCGGTGTCGGGCGGTTGTATTGAAGATGATCTGATTTACCAGTTCACACAGGCCTATTCAGGTAAAGACTCCAACAAGACCATTCCGTCTGGCCCACCAAGCTTTATCAAATACGGCATTACCGCTGATGAAGCGCACCGCTTTGGTTTGCCCTGCGGCGGCACACTGGAGTTGCTGCTTGAATATGACCTCGATGCAGCAGCTTTGAGCGAACTTGTGGCGGCGCTGGACTCTGGACAGCTGATGCAGCGTAGCGTGTGTTTGGCCGATGGTACGGTGACCCTTGCACCCAGCGCTGCACCTGCTGAACTTGCCCTGAATAAAACTGAACTTATCAACACCTTTGGCCCCGAATACCGCATGCTGCTCATCGGTGCCGGACAACTCACCGAATACCTGGCCACCATGGCAAAGTTTAGTGGTTTTGCTGTGACGGTTTGTGATCCGCGCGAGGAATATCGAAGCGCTTGGCAAGTAAGCGGTGTTACGGTGATGAGCGACATGCCCGACGATGTGGTGATCGCTTTTAAGCCCGACCGGCGCAGTTGTGTGATCGCACTGACGCATGACCCCAAACTGGACGATTTGGCCTTGCTGGAGGCTTTAGACACCGATGCGTTTTATGTCGGTGCGATTGGTTCGCGCCGCAACAACGAAGCACGGCACCAGCGCATGGCCGAACATTTCAGCGTCAGCCTGGAAGCCTTGGCAAGACTGCGCGGCCCCATTGGCATTTACATTGGCAGCAAAACCCCGCCAGAAATCGCTGTCAGCGTCATGGCCGAAGTGCTAGCCGTCAAAAACGGTGTGGTGCTGCCGCGTGAGATGGAAGTAGCGCTGGCTAAAAATGAGCGCGCTGTGCCAGAAAATGGTGTCAGTGATTTGGTATGCGGCTTGACTCGCTAAGCCTAAAAAAACAGCTATTTTTTGTCTGAGACAGAAAAAATGTATTGATTTGGCTTTCGTCGCCCTAAATTCGGGTGTATATAGCTATTAAATACGTAGTGCTCTTGATGCCTGCAATGGTCAATAGCAGTGAGCCAACTACATGTGCGGTAGCTACCCCTAAAGCCAGGACATAGCGCTCGGCCATCAAGAAACCCACCACCTCCGCTGAAAAAGTTGAAAACGTGGTGAGTCCGCCCAAAAAGCCAGTAATCAGCAACAGCCGCCAGACCGGGTCCAGTTGCGGCATGGCCTGAAACACAGCGATGCAAATGCCAACCAAATAACCGCCAATCAGGTTGGCAGCCAGTGTGCCCCATGGGATGATGCCGCCGGGCGTGAGCCACAAGCCCAAACCCCATCGAGCCAAAGCGCCTGCGGAGGCACCGATACAGATAGCAAGGACAGGCAGCATGGTGTTAATTTAAAAACGGATTTGACTGGACAATCAGATCATGACTTTACCTCTCGTACCTGCGCAACCCGTCAGCGTGACATTCCCCGACGGGTTTTTGGGTCTGGTGATGCTTGACACGCAGTTCCCCCGGCCCGAAGGTGACGTTGGGCATCCTTCAGCATTTGGCGTGCCGACGCGGCGCTGCGTCGTCACGGGAGCCTGGCCCGAAAAAATCGTGCAATCGGGCGCTGGGCTGCGCAAAGGACGAGTGGTTGCCCCCATCCTGCAACTGGTGCGCAGGCTGGAGCACGACGGCGCAAAAGCCATCACCACGACTTGCGGATTTTTGGTGCTGCTGCAAAAAGAGATGCAGGCGCAAGTCAATATTCCAGTCATCACGTCCAGCCTGCTGCAATTGCCCGCCTTACTGGCGCTGCATCAAAAAGTGGGCGTACTAACTATCAATTCCAGCAAGCTTGGCGTTGAACATTTGCGTGCAGCCGGTGTGCCAAAGGCACGAATGGCTGACGTGGTGGTGCAGGGCGTTGATGCAAAAAGCGAATTTGCCACGGTCATTTTGGGCAATCGGGCTGCAATGAACCCTGA
Source organism: Polaromonas sp. (assembly GCA_043749005.1). Classification (GTDB taxonomy): domain Bacteria; phylum Pseudomonadota; class Gammaproteobacteria; order Burkholderiales; family Burkholderiaceae_C; genus Polaromonas. The sequence continues at coordinate 3,899 of JAYVEE010000115.1, forward strand.
ACAGGCAGCTGCCGATGTGCTGGCTGCTGCAATCGCCTTACAGCTGCGTGAACCGACGCTTGCTTGCGTGGTGCTTGAATGCACCAACATGCCGCCTTATCGCGCAGCGATAGAGGAGGCTACGGGCATGAAGACCTGGGCATTGGTAGACGATGAACGGCTGACACAGCCCTGGCGTGTCAGCTCACTCATCAATTAACTCACTTCTTTGCTTGGTCAGCCTTAAAGCTGCTGACAAGCGTTTCGCCCTCAGCGCCGGCTTTTTTCTGCCAGTCAGCCAGCATGATGATGCCGACCTGCTTCATGTCGCTAGCCAGCTTTGCGGGCGGCACCAAAATATTCATGCCTTTTTCTGCCAGCGCTTTTTTGTAAAATTCGTTTTTCTCTTCACTCAGCTTCCAGCCGCGAACTTCTGCATCTGCAGCGGCCTTGGTCAATGCCGCTTGGGTTGGTGCGTCCAGTGCATCAAAAGCCTTCTTATTCACGATGATGGCGTTTTTTGGTAACCAGGCCTGCGTGTCATACCAATACTTGACGCTCTCATATGTTTTGGAGTCATAACCAGTAGAGCCTGAGCTCATATAGCTTTCGACCACACCAGTAGCCAGTGCCTGACCCAACTCGGCCGCTTGAATAGTGACGGGTTGGGCGCCAATCAGCTCTGCAATTTTTGCTGTGGCGGGGCTGTAAGCGCGCCACTTGATACCGCGTAAATCAGCCACTGAAGCCAGCGGCTTTTTGCTGTAAATACCTTGCGGCGGCCAAGCTACGGTGTACATCAGCTTCATGCCCTGGATGTCCAGTAGCTTGATTAAAGCTGGCTTTTGTGCAGCATAGAGTTTTTTGGAATCTGCGTAAGATGACGCCAGAAATGGAATGCCATCTGCACCGTAAATCGGGTTTTCGTTTTCAAAATTCACCAGCAATACTTCGCCAATTTGCGCCTGACCGCCTTGCACCGCCCGCTTGATTTCGTTGGCTTTGAAAAGTGATGCGTTGGCATGCACAGTGATTTTTAATTTCCCGGCGGTTGCTTTGTCAACGTCAGCGGCGAACTGCACCAAATTTTCGGTATGAAAGTTGGTGGCTGGGTAGGCAGCAGGCAGATCCCATTTGGTTTGGGCGAAGGCGCCTGTTCCCAAAGTGAGCGTGGCTGCAATGAATGTGACCTTGAATTTCATGAAAACTCCAGAAAAAAATAAAAAGTATGACGGCATGGTAGATGCAATTAACAAGCCAGCGCCACCGGACATACCCCCAAGTGCGGAGTCACGTTGAACCTGTACGAAAGCGTCAATTTTTTCTGAGACTTCAACGCCT
>JAYVEE010000116.1:0-5204 GCA_043749005.1 Polaromonas sp.
AGGCCAAAGATGTTCATATGCACCGCAGACGCGCCAGATAGACCTGCTCCTGTTGCAGAAATCGTGTGCATCATGAGCGCAGCTTCGCTGATGCCCAAGCCTGCACCGCCATACTCCTCCGGCATGGCGATGCCCAACCAGCCCGAATCAGCTAGTGCATGATGAAAATCATCAGGAAATCCACCTTCCTGGTCCTTTCGCAGCCAGTAGTCCGCATTGAATGGCGCACAGACACGCTCAATGGCGTCGCGGATTTGTTCTTGGTCAGGGGTTAATGCAAAGTTCATTGGGAGGCTCTTTTCGAAAGGGCGCTGTCGTAGCGAATCACCTTATCGGGGGATTCGCCGTAGGGTGGGCTGTAGATAACGAGCAGCTTCACCGGGGTCTCACTGGTGACCGTAAAGACATGCATTTGGTCGGCAGGGAAGAAACAGGTGTCGCCTGACGTCATATCAAAAGACTGGCCTGCCACCTCCACATGAGCTGTGCCTTCGAGAAGGTAGCAGGCCTGCTCGATGCCGGGGTGGGCATGGGGCAAGGCCCCTCCACCTTTGTGCAGCGTTCCGAGCAACACCTCCATTTGCTGGGCTCCGACGGTCTCGGGACCAATCAGCCGTTGATTGCTTGTGTGATGGTGATTGGCCGGCTGGTAGGCACTCACATCTGCAGCACGAACCAGGTAACTCTTTTGCATGTTCTAAGTCCTTTCAGGCGTCAGTTCGGCAAGCACCCTGTTCGATCAGGGCGTTGATACTCTCTTGTGTGTAGCCAGCTTCTTCCAAGAGCTGTCGGGTGTGCTCACCCAACCTTGGAGCGGGAGAAAAGCTCCGCGCAGGTGGCGTGGCCGACCACTTGGTAGGGTGAGCGAGTGCGTGCATCGGTCCTTCGGTCGGATGAACAATGTCACTAATAAACCCCGTGGCACGCAGTTGTGGATTGACCAACAAGTCTTCCGGACTATTCATTGGCATATTGGGCACGTCGGCAGCATCCAGCAATGTGCGCCATTGCGCAGTTGTGCGGGTACGCATGATGCGGGCAACTTCTGCATAGACTTCGTCAATATTGGCCGCACGCGAGCTGTGCGTGACAAAGCGCGGATCGCAACCCAGGCCATCGGACTCGCCGATAGCTTCAAAAAAGCATCTCCAGTGCTTGTCGTTGTAGATCAAGACGCACACCATGCCATCGCTGGTGACATAAGGCTTGCGGTGGGGCGTCAGCAGGCGCGCGTATCCGGGTTTCCCAATCGGCGGCTCGAAAGTCAGACCTGCCATGTGATCGCCGAGGATGAACTGCGCCATGGCCTCAAACATCGGCACCACCACGGACTGACCGACGCCCGACTGGCTACGGGCATACAGTGCAGCCGTTACGGCGTAGACGGTGTGCAAGCCTGTCACGCGATCTGCCAGCGTGGTGGGGACATATGCGGGCTCCGGCATCCCATATTGCTCCATCAGCCACGGTACACCTGTTGCGCCTTGAATCAGATCATCATAAGCAGGACGGGCGGCATCTGGACCGTCTTGATCAAACCCACAACAGCTGACATGGATGATGCGTGGGTTGCGCTGACGTATCGCCTCATAGTCCAGCCCCAAGCGGGCCAAAGCCTGCGGCCGCACGTTGCTGATGAACACGTCGCAACCCTCTGCCATCTTCAAGGCGGCCTCAAGGCCTCCAGGATGCTTGAGATTGAGGGCGATGCTTCTCTTGCCTGCGTTGGCATGTAAGAAGATATGTCCCATGCCGGCATGGGACATTGGACCGACATGGCGCATGTTGTCGCCTTCTGGGGCCTCTACCTTGATGACCTCTGCGCCCAATTGGGCAAGGATCTGGGTCGCAAAAGGACCCATGACGACAGAGGTCAGGTCGAGAATCTTTACACCTGCCAGCGGACCTAAAGTGGACGCTGAATACTGAGCGGTCATATTTATTCCGGACGGATGCCAGCCTGCTTAATGAGGGCGCTCCAGTGAACCAGCTGATCAGCCACGTATTTGGCAAACTCTTCCGGCGTCTTGGTCGGCCAGGTCTCAAAGCCAAGCTGTCTCAGCGCTTTTTGTACTTCCTTGTCGGCCAGAACCTCTTGCAGCTCCATGTTCAGCTTTTCCACCACAGGCTTGGGCGTGCCCGCCGGTCCGAAGATGCCGTTCCAGGATGTCAGGTCAAAGCCAGGAACCACTTGGGCGATGGGAACGGCACCGGGTATCGCTTTCAGAGGCTCTTTTGTCGTGACGCCCAGAACCCGAACGCTTCCCGCATTGATCATTCCTATGCCTGAGCCCAGATCCACCACATACATCTGTACCGACCCACCGATCAGATCGGTGAGGGCTTGGGGACTCGATTTGTAGGGAATTGCAACAACATCCAGGCCCGCAATCCGTTTGATGGTTTCAGAAGCCACCAAGGAAGTGCTGTTCGGCGTAGCGTAAGAAAATTTCCCAGGATTAAGCTTGGCTTGATCGATCCAGTCCGCGAGCGACTTCGATGGGTCGTTTGTGTTGACAACGAGGGCAAAGGGAAGTTCACCAATGCGGGTGACAGGTGTGAAATCCTTGATGGGGTCATATTTGAGATTGAGGACCAGGCTTGGATTGGCAGAATGTGATGTGTTGGTCGTCATCAACAACGTGTAGCCGTCGGGCTTGGCTTTGGCAACGAACTGGGCGCCAATCTGGGCGTTGGCACCTGCCTTGTTGTCGATCAGAACAGGTTGCTTGAGACGCTCACCGAGCTTCCTTGCGACGATGCGGGCCACCGAATCTGTTCCACTGCCGGCTGCAAACGGCACGACAAGCGTCACGGGAGCAGACGGGTAGGTTTGGCTCACGGCTGCCGAAGCAGCAAGCAAGGTGGCAGCCAGGGTGATGGCACGAGGAAGGATTTTCATGAAGTCTCTCCGGTTATAAATCTAATTGAGGCCGTCTCGTAAGCCGATACGACTGATATCCTCGCGGCTTCAATCATTCGCGTCCAATCCTATTTTTAGCTTGAGTAATTCTTTTTGCGAATCCTTGAAAGATAATTCATGCTGAGCCTGCCACACACAATCAACACATGAAGCTCCACTTTCTTCGTTACTTTGTCGTACTGGCTGAGGAGTTGCATTTTGGACGGGCGGCAAGTAAGCTGGCCATCACTCAGCCGCCACTGAGCAGCGCCATCAAGCAGTTGGAAGAGGAGTTAGAGGTTCAGCTCTTGATTCGCGATAGTAAGCATGTCGAACTGACCCAGGCCGGCGAGGCTTTCCTGGCAGAAGCTCGTCAGATTCTGGAGCAAGTGGCTCGGGCTTCGAATGTAGCGAAAATAGTTGCAAGAGGTATGCGTGGACGACTTGAAATTGGCGTGACTGGTTCAATGATCTACCGGGAAGTGCCGGGCATTGTGCGGCAGTTCAATGCGGAAATGCCCGACGTGGATGTAGTGCTGAGAGAGATGTCCAGTGCGGACCAGTTGAATGAGCTACTGCGCGGTCAGATTGATGCAGGGTTTGTTAATGCCTCTACCGTTCCGCCGCAATTGGCATCTCTGCCCATGATTGAAGATGAATTTGTGCTCTGTTTGCCCGAAGATCATCCGCAAGCTCAACGCGATACTATCGATCTGATACAACTGGTCGATGAACGTTTTGTGATGTTTTCGCGAGAAGTCGCTCCAGCAAACCATGACAACGTGATCGCCATCTTCTCTCGTGCCGGAATACACCCAAAAATTGCTCATGCGGCCCGTCAATGGTTGACGATTGTGGCTATGGTCGCAAATGGCCTTGGTGTTTCTCTCGTACCCCGCACCCTGGCTCGCTCGCGTGTTCACGGTGTGAGGTTCATGAGAATTAGCGGCGAACAAGTGCTAGCACCGGCAATGTTGGTATGGAATCCAGCTTACTATTTACCGACCATACGCAGTTTTATTGAATGCTCTGAACGCATTCTCAACCGGAAGTAGCGTCTAAGCGAAGTATTTTCTACGGCAATATCCCGTGTGCGTAAACTAAGCTGCAGGGTAACTCCAGTGTGCAGTTTTGGCAAAGTTTGTCCAGCCGGCGATATTAATCTGTCGCGGCGAATGACCGCTGACGAGTCGGCAAAACTTTAAAATCCTGCTCCCAGAAAGCTGCCGATGGTGATCGGCAGCAATCGCTGCATTCCAGTCGGCCACCTGTCCACACCTGATTGGGGGCTGCAGCCGTGAAGTTGCGCTGGGGCAGGTTCGCGGCAATGGGCAGGTTTGGCTTTTTAGAGCTTGTGGCGTCGTTCATGGTGGTGTGGTTCATGCAGCGGCCTTTGACACAACTGCATGAGTTGCCTTTTTCAAATGGTCGCCACCGATGACGAAAATCTCATCGACGATCAGCGCCTTGGGCAGTGCATGCGTGACAAACAGCATGCTGACCTTGCCGCGCAGGGCGTTGAGGTGGTGGCAAAGGCGTTGGCGGTTTGCGCGTCCAGCGCGCTGGTTGCTTCGTCAAACATTCGGGGAGTCGAGGTCCTTCTCAAAACATGCGAAGCAGAGTTGAGGAAAAGGCGCACTGAATTTTCCGGCATGCCCTTAGTCGGTGCTTATTCAAATCTTCGTCCTACAGCGCATTGATGTTATCCAGTGCAAATGCCCGTGAAAGCGGTGTGAGTGTGCAGCGCCACTATCTCACCTATTGAACATTCGCAGAGCTGCGCCACTAAATCAATCACCGCTATTTTGTTATCAACAACTTCAAATCCTCGGCGCAACTGCTCAATCACCTCCCGTTTGGATTGGGATTCAAGATTCGACGCTTGACACCAACGTAGCCTCCGACAAACTCTTTTAATTGAATCAAGGGTAACCTCATCTTTGGCAAATCTTTTTGGTTAGAACCTAATCCTAAATAGCTCGTCGGCAACTAAATCAAGATAGGCCCCACTACTAGATAACGATGCCGAACTCTGTAAGTTGGGCCGTGCATTTCGGCATACCGCGGAAAGGCATGTACTAAGCAATGCCTCAGTCTTGCGTCCGAAGAAATCTGTAGTTTTTCAAACTTTATTAAATCGATAGCGATTAGCTTGCTAGGGATGAGGAGTTTGTTTCAAACTATTCGCCTAATTTGAGCAAGGCCGCCTTGCAGCCCGCAGAAAAAGAACAGTAGTTATTTGTTTCAAACCTTATTTCCATACACCAAGGTGCATCAGCGTGAACCGTATCTTGCGGTTTTT
>JAYVEE010000117.1:0-5200 GCA_043749005.1 Polaromonas sp.
CACGTGCTGCAGTGGTCGTTAATTGGGGTGTCGGTGGTGCCAGAGTGACTGGCTAGAAGGTCATGGCAATCCGGCACGGCGGGCAAAATATTTGCTACCTGTTTCTGATCATCAAAAGAGGCTTTCACGCCCGCTTTGTGGGTGCGAGTAGCACTTTTTTCAATAGCACCTGCCGAGCCTGCCATTTGTATGGCCATCACGTCACCTGCCCAGCCGCGCAGCGGAAGCAGAAAAATCATGAGGGCAAGAACAAAATAACGCATGAGGTAATGATAGTTCTTGTCGATAAAAGTTCAAACGCCCTTCAAGGCTTTTTATTTCAGATGCGCGCGCAGCCACTGTTCGTCATCACGAAGTTGAATCCGCATCCGTGACAAAAATTCGCGCGCAGTGGTTGACAGCACTTTGCCTGCAGGCAGTGCCAGCTCGCAAACACTGGCCGCATACGGTGTTCGTACAGAAACGCGCAGGCTCGCACCGTGTTCGGTCATGGCAGCTTCAGGGCGTCTGTGGGACGCAGAACACTGGGCGGCGTAACTCGAAGCGAGCAGTCAGGCCATTATTCGGAACACGGCTTCAAGGGGACAAGCCTGCCTGCACAGTCAGGCCAGGCAAACGCTGCACCTGATGCACAGTGGATGCCCAGCGTCCGTGCAGCAAGGACACTATGCAAGCTTGCCAGCAGACTATGCGCGCTTGCTGTTGAAGGCTACAAGGCCATTGCCTACAAATGCCATACAGACGGCAATTTGCCCGAAGCCGCAATAATTTATTGGCATTGGTAGAAAACTGACAGTGAAAGCACGATGTTTGACAGTACACCCAAATAGTGGCGTCGGCAACTTGCCTGATCCTACTTCGTCTTTAGCAGGTCTGATATTCGGGCGGAACGTTCCACCATATGCATCATCAACTCTGTAGCGCGGATGGTTAAGTGGTGCGATGTGCGTCCATAGCGCGGAGAAATATACGCCGCCAGCGCAACGGCGATTTGCGGGGCTTGATCTGAGGAATCAGCCAACAGTGCGATCACCAGATTTTCAAGTGCGATGACGCGAACCTGCAGTTGCACCAGCTCGACATTCGTCAAATCTACATCTGTTTGCACCTTGCCTGACGCTGGTTGCTCTGGTACGTCATTGTCATGCGCACCGCCTTCATTTTCCCAACGCGAAATTGCCGTTTGAAGTTGTTTTGATCTCACAGGAACGTTGCCATCAATTACCTGGCCCACGCCAGATGCGTCAGAAGCGTTTAGAAATATCCAGGCTGTCTGATTCATGTGGGGGGCTTTACGTGATGCACTTTGAGCCCAGCAGATGACTTGACACCGATTGGAATGCCGATGGCCAAAAGTAACCTACCTACGCTGTGCAGTGTCGATGTGACCGCACCTGCTGGCATTTGAAGCTGCAATGGGTTAAGAAATACCGGACGAGGTAAGTGGCTCATTCACAAATCCTCACTGGTATTCAATGCCCATGACGTAATTTCGAAGAAGAGATTCTTCGTATTGTTCGTCTGCCAGCAACTCCCTGAGCGCATGCTTCGCATTGATCACTCCAATCGGCAGCAAATGGCGATCCACAACCGGAAGGTGCACAAAGCCGCTTCCGTCCATTTTGAATAAAACATCAAGCAACACATCATGCGGTTCGCAGAACGTCACATCTCGAGTCATTATTTTTTCAGCGGAGGTCATACAACCTTGCCCAGTGCACTTACCGATTTTCCGGACAATGTCTGTTTTGGTGATTACGCCCACCATGGCTCTGTGGCTACCTGTAATAACAACCAGACTGATTTGCGTGGCACCAGGCAGTTTGGCTACATCAGCAACCGACGTTTGACCTGCATCAGTGACCAGTCGCGATCGGGTAATTGCAGCCAAGCTACTGACAGGTTGTAAGCTCATGTTTAAGTCAAGTGCATTTAGATCCGTGTTTAATTATTGCCTTGCTACAGCGGCATGGGACGATGTTCAGCACTTTGTCCTACGCTGCAACAGCCAATATCAAATAGCAAAAATTTGGTGCGCTTTATTTGCACCAGTCCTGGAGACAACTTCAGATTCAAATTGCGATAAGTTTCGTATCGGCTACATCATCCAAAGCATACTGGCTGCCATCGCCACCATGCCGACGTCTTCAACAATCGTCACCGTGCTCATTGGCAGCTTGAAAACCGTGCCCAGGCAGGCGCATTGAATTTGCGTCTTGCTGGATACGGCTTTAATCACACCAATGGCTGAAAAGCCCATCAAGATGATGGTTGCCCAGTGTGTGAACATTGGGTTGAAGTTGGCAAGATAAGCCATGCCCAGCGCGAGTTCCACAAACGGATAAATCAAGCCCCAGCCGCGCCAGCTCTTGGCTATCAGGTCATAACCAGAATACGCATTGGCAAAGGCGTTGATGTCCAGCAGTTTGAAAAACGAGAACACCAAAAAGAAACCCGCCATAAAGTAGCGCATGGTTTCCATCGATGCGATGCTGGTCAGGCCACCGACGCCTATTTGCACCAGCAGACTGGCGCCCAAAATGTAGGCAACGATCAGAAGTAATGGGCTGTAAGTCGTCAGCCAGCTTGTATTAGGGGCGATAGGCGCTATTATTTTAGGAGCTTTTTGCGCCCGTATTAAATGGCCTGGAGTCGTATTTGATGCCTGATTTGGCACCAAACCGTACTTTCCAGCGCCTTCTACCGCCGTTTTCAGTGTTTCAAAGTCTGCTTTGGCACCCGTCAGCATTACTTGCATGGGTTGCAGGCTGACTGCAACGTTTGAGGCTAGCGGCAAGAGCGCTTGTGCGACCTTGTTGATGCAAGCGCCGCAATGCAGCCCTGTCAGAGAGTAAGTAGTCGTGTTGTGGATATCAGTCATGCTGAAAGCTTAAACCTTAAAGTTAATTCAAGGTCAAGCAGTGGGGTCAAAATTCCGATTACTTTATATCAAACCGCGCTGAGACGGGCGCCCTACCAGCTAATGTGACCAACGCAATGCCTTTAGTGCCCTTGGCGACCTTGAAAGCGCCTTTTGCCTCAAGCTTGTCTCCTGTCGATACGAGAGCAGCCTCAGACTTTTCTGTGCCGTTGAGCAGCGTGACCTTGGCTTTTGCACCATCCAGCTTCATGGCTTTGCCGTGGTCGGTGATAAAGATTTGAATGCTGTCTGGCTTGGCCACGATTTCCATATCGCCGACCTTGGTTTCCACGACCACCCCGCCAAATCTGGGTTTGTGACTGTGCTCGCCTGCCGCCATCGCGGATGCCGCATAAAAAACGATTGAAGTTGCCAGCAACACGGTGCGAAGATTAAAAATTTGACGCATCATAAAAATACCTTTCAAAGTAGAAAAACACAAGCAGAACACACGAAATCAGAAGCTCTCAGCACCTGAATCAGCCACCAGCGCCTCTATCGGCTTGCGGCCAAACAGCGCCACCATGGCGGGGGTTAAAAATGAATCGAGCAGGGTTGAGGTCAGCAATCCTGAAAAAATCACCACTGCCACCGGGTGCAGAATTTCAGTGCCGGGCATTTCGGCTTCAAACAGCAGCGGTGCCAGCGCCAGAGCCGCAACCAGCGCGGTCATCAGCACTGGCGTCAAGCGTTCAAGTGATCCGCGCACCAGCATTTTGGTGTCGAAGTTTTCACCCTCAAAGGCGCACAAATTAATGTAATGCGACACCTTCAAAATGCCATTGCGAATGGCAATGCCCGCCAGCGTGATGAAGCCGACCAGCGCGGCAATGCTGAGCGGCTGGCCTGATATCCACAAGCCAATGACCGCGCCAACAAGGGCCAGCGGAATGTTGGCCATGATGATGGCTGCCAGCACACCTGAGCGGTAGCGTGAATACAAGATTAAGAACACCAGCGCCACTGAGCCCAGCGACAGCAGGCCAATCAGGCGTGACGACTCTTCTTGCGCAGAAAATTGCCCGCCCAGCGTGATGAAATAACCTTCAGGCAGTTTTGTCTTGGCAATCGCGGCGCGCAGGTCAATCACTACATCGCTCAAGGCACGGCCCTGGGCGTTGGCCGACAGCACAATTCGCCTGCGCCCATCGTCGCGGCTGATCTGATTCGGGCCGTCTGATTCATCAATTGTGGCTAGCTGGCTCAGCGGCACGCGCCCGCCGGGTGTGTCAATCATCATGTTGCTCAGTCCTTCAATACCGCGCGATGATTCGGGAAGACGCAGCACCAGGTTAAAGCGCCGATTGCCTTCAACCACTTCAGTGATGCGTTCGCCGTCGATCAGGGTTTGCAACTCTTGCAACAGCTTGGCGGGCGTGATGCCCAAGCCTAGAGCCTTGTCGTAGTTGACCTGCACTTTGATTTGCGGTGTCAGCACCTGCTTTTCTACCTCCAGATCGACCACGCCGTTGATCGAGGCAAGCCTTAATCGCAGGTTTTCAGCTTGAGCGCGAAGCGTGTCCAGATCGTCGCCATAAATCTTGATGGCAATTTGCGAGCGCACACCTGTCAGCATGTGGTCAATGCGGTGACTGATGGGCTGGCCCAGGGCAATGGCGGCCGGCAGTGATGCCAGGCGACTGCGCATGTCGGCGTAAATCTGTTCAATCGAGCGGTCACTGGGTTTGAGCTTGATGTCCAGTTCTGACACATGCACGCCTTCGGCGTGTTCGTCAAGCTCGGCCCGGCCCGAGCGGCGGCCGACGTGTTCAGCTTCTGGCACACCTTTCAGCGCCTTTTCAGCAATCGCGCCAATGCGTACCGATTCAGCCAGCGTGGTGCCAGGGTTTAGCCGCAATCCGATCACTGCAACGCCTTCGTTAAAAGGTGGCAAAAACGTGGTCGGGAAAAACGGCACCGCAGCTATTGCCAGCACCGCGGCCAGCGCGCCAGCACCCACCCATGCTTTGGGGTGGTTCAGCACTTTTTGCAGCAATACCGCGTAACGCGTTTTTAGCCAAATCTGCGTTTTGGTATCACCATGATCCAGGCCTTTCATCTGCGGCAACAAGTAGTACGCCATCACTGGCGTCACAGTGACTGACACTACCATCGACGCCAGCATCGCCACAATGTAGGCAATGGCCAGCGGCTGCAACAAGCGGCCTTCAATGCCCGGCAAAAAAAACAGCGGCACCAGTACCAGCACCACAATCACGGTGGCAATCACAATGCCTGAGCGCACCTCCAGCGTGGCCCTGGCAATCAATTCCAGCGGGC
>JAYVEE010000118.1:0-5195 GCA_043749005.1 Polaromonas sp.
CGTGTAATCTTATTTTCAAACCCCGCGCTACCAGTATTGTGGAACCCGTCGTGGACGGCAGTGGGCAAACGCACTTTCAGGAGCACCGAGCGGTCCGAACTGTGCCCAACCAGCGCCGCGCGTGCACGAAATTCTACAGTCTTGGTTCGACACAGCGTAAGCTTCTGGGGGTCTTGGATGGAGACAACGATCCACGGTGACGAGGCGGCGTGTGTCCAGCACTTCACGGATGCTTGGGCGGGGAAGTGTCCGTGATTCTTTTGTCATTGAATTACAGTTTAAAATACAATTGTCTTGTTGTTGGTACAAAAGCGGGTTCCGTCTTGGCCTTTTTGGGCTTAACAAACATGGCAATGCCAATAATGACAAGAATGAAAACAACCGCTGGCACAATAATTGCTACAGGCAAAATCCAAGCGGCAAGCTTTGATGCTTCCGGGGTTGAAGCAGGTGACGGCGGTGTTGGTGGTGGGTTAGGTGGCGGCGAACCCAAGGGAAGTGATGATTGCGTTGGAGGTGGTGATTGCGTTGGAGATGGTGATTGCGTCGGAGGTGGCGATTGTGTAGGTGGCGGAGGCGGTGATGGGGGCGGGGGTGGTGACAAGACGGTTCCAAACACAGCTTGGTTGTTCCCTCCAAGGGCCATCACAAAGTCTGTGAGGTGGCGCGTATGGCAAATGCTGTTTTTGCCGAGCGGTAACGAAACACACCCAAGACCAATAAAAGCCTGTTGCGTTGCGTCCCACGCGCACCCTGCGGTGTTGCTCTGGTTGCTGAGCTGACACGCGTCCCCCACAAACACGCGCACCGGAAGTGACCCGTTGCAGTGGATCGAAGTGGTGGCGTTCATTTCGACAGATGTGGTGGCATCACAATCCAAGACAACAGATGTGCACCCACTTGTGAGGCTGCCGTTGATCCCCCAGGAACCCACCAAACTGGCGTCGGTGGGCGTGCTTGCATTCGGCGGGAAGAAGACTGAGTGACCCGGCGGAAAAGGATTTGGCAGCGCAATCACCCCGGAGGTCTTGTACCTTGAGGTGGCGTTGTTCCACCACGCGCAACGCGAGGGATTACCACTGCTCGCGTTGAGCCACGGCAGTCTCACCTCAATTGGAGTGGACAAGTTTGCCACTGGGATGTTGGTACCGTTGGGGAAAGCCAGATGAAGGCCTCGCGTGCCTGTGTGGTCCCGGAAATCGGACATGTCGTTTGTGTGAAGGTTGAGGAAGGATTCGACCAGTGTGGATACAACAGTTGTGTTTGGGACTGCCGCCGGCGGAAGGCCTCCAAAAGAGGAGTTTCCGTCCATTGTCAGGTACTCGGAGTCTTCGGGATGCACAACGCTGACTGTGGTGTTCAGGTGCGGCGTGTCATGTCTATCCATGGACAAGTGCGTCCCGTTTTGGTTGACAAGAGTCTGCACCACAATTTCCAGCAGGTTTGACAGCAAGTCATTCACCTCTCCCAGGATTTCGTCGGAAACATCAGGGGACGCAGAAATCTGCGATAGCACAGCAATAATTGCGGAAGTGAAGTTGGCGGAAACTTCGTGGCCGTTTTCAAGGAGGTGCGACACAATGTCCAATGCGGTCAAAAGCACCGTCACGTTTGTGGAATTCAAATTGCTCAGGAGGATATCAAGCGAAATAGCAGCTTGCTCGGAGTCTCCTGGCGCCACGCCGCCGCGCGTAGCGTTGTGCAAGTGGTCAAGAAGGTCATTTGACGGGTTTGCCATAGATTGGTTCAGGAAAATAAGGAAAGCGCCACTTGGTGGTTCTGGCGCAACATAGGAGTTGTCTGTTGAGCTGAATGGCGTTTCATTGCACACAACGGTCAGGTTTGTGCTTATATTTGCAAGGAGGACATTACCGCTCGCGTTGACATGGAAGATTGCGGAACCGTTGCAAGCCCCCACCGAGAGGTCGGCCTGCAAGCACGCGGGTCCGGCAATCAATTGGCCGCTTACGTTTACAAAAAACTGCGACGACGCCTGCAGGTTGCAAGGCTCCTGAGTTCCGTTGTGCTGCGCGTCTACACACCCATGTGCCCCTTGAAGGGCAAACGGGCGGCCGCCACACGTGGATGAAGGCGACGGGCCAGATTGCAGCGGCGGGCCGGATTGCGGTGGCGGTTGCTGAAAGTCCTTGAGGTCTCGGGCGAAAGCACTTGCCAGAAAGAGAAGCAGAAACGCCTTCATTCATTTTGGAATTGCGCGGCGTTTTAATACTGGTCTCGCTCCAAAAAACGCACCACACAGAAGACCAAGCCCCAAACCTGCAATGGCGGCCCATGGCTTTGTCTTCTGATTGCAAGACATCGCAACCTCTGCTTTTGGGGTGCGGTACACCCGAACGTCATCGTATGCCTCCAGCCAACAAGAGTTGTGTGGTCCAACCGCAAGAAGTGCAGGAACTTTTGTTCGGACTGCATTGTTGGCTCGCAGAGTATGAAGCACCTCGCAAAAGTTCTTTGCGTCGGCGGGATAACACACAACCACACAAGTCGGCTTGTAATGGTTGAGAACGCCCTCGGTGAAGTCAAAATCATCCACAAGGTGCATGCGGCTGGTTGGCAACTGGATGGTGCAGACGGCGTTCCATGGATCTATGAGTGGTGGTGTTGTGTCACCACGAGCGATCCGTAGCTCCGTGAGCAAGAATGGAAGCATGAGCTGTACCAAATTGTTTCCAACAACAAAAAGTATGACCTCCTGGGGCCGCAGGAGCAAGGTGGCAATGCAGAAGGCAGACAAAATGCGCCCGCTTTTTGCAGTCTCTGAGACACCAACGTCCAAGCCCCACGCGTCTCCGCTTCCAAGCAACCAAGCTTCGTAAAAACACTCACGCAGGGACGGAAGGCAACGTGAAACAACGCGCGGAAGCGCACACAGATCAAATTGCGCCTCCTGCAGTTTTTTAAGACGCGCAAGACGTGCACCAAGTCCCTCGCGACGGCAAATATCCACCACAAGGTGGTGTGGTAGAGTCCGGAGTGACTCGCCCGTGTTGCGGTGCCGCGGGTGCCCAAGAAGAAGAGCAAGCACGTGAGTGTCGCGTTTCGCGTCCGCCGCGGTATAAACGTTCATCCAAATGAAGAATGAGATGACACAAAATAACTGGGGATCTGAATTTGCGTGGTGGACCCGCGGCTTGACAATTCTACTGGCTGCCGAGTTCTCTCTGCTCGGACTTGTGTGCTTAAATGTGTATGACACGCTTCGGATGCCCGACACACCGGAGCGTGCGGACCAATTCATAGACATTGTGTTCAGCACCGCACATTTTGGTATGAACACGCTTGCCTTGAGCGAACTTTATGCAAGGTGTTGGGACAAGTGGCGTGCAAAAAGTTGCAATATCAGTGACGTCACATGGACGCCTTCGTGGTGCATTGTGTCCCTTGTTGGTGTTCTTGTTGACACGCTTGGCTACCTCCGTTCGAGCGTAGCCCACTCGAAATCTCTTACGCGCACAATCTGCGTATTCGAAATCTCACTATCCACCGCAAGCTTCTTCTGGTGCCTGGGTGCCACCGACTACATCCGACGTGCTTGTCGGCCCTCCGCGGACCGTGAAAAAACTTAGGCCACGTGCTCGACCTTGATCCTGAACGGACGCCAATGCTTCTTGAACTTGGTGATCATGAGGGGCAGGCTGGAGGTCTCAAACACCCCGCGCGCTTCGACACTCTTGAACTTGTGTTTCTTGACGACCGGCTCGTCCGCATCGAGCTTTGTGGTGACAAGCAAAGCTCCAGTTATCTCAAGCGCTTTCACCGCGCTCAGGAAATGACGTTGTGCGCGCGACAGGTTCAGCGGCCGCGTGGCGTCGTAGTTCTTCTTTGCGCCGGATTTGTCCACCACGGTCAGGCGGGCTTGGAACCGCGAGATGCCGCTTTCCTCGTGTGGCACCAACAGCAAGCGCATGACGTTGTCGGGTGGCGATGCAGGTCGCGTGGGCACAAGCGACACATCACCCATGGCAAGGCGTTCGCGCATAAACTTGGCGACGTCTTCGTCCAGACTCTTCACAAACTCGTCGAGAACAGGCGTCTGGCCGCAGCGGACCGCTTCCTCCGGAACAAGGCACACAACGCGCGTTGTGGTTCCACCACTCTTGTGCGTCACCACCACACGAACCTGCCCCGGCGGAGCTTCTCCGGCGCTCGGAGGACCAAGTTTGATCACGGAGCTTGCGGCTTTGCGGTCACATTTCTTGGCATCACTCTCCCCAGAGTCACATGCGCCATCTTCTGGGTCTTCGAATTCGCCCAAGCTGTCGTCGCCGCTGTCGCTATCACTTTCATCCACAACACGTTCGGGGTCTGACAACGACGCAGATGCATCTGACGCGTCTGATACACCCCAATCAAGTTTCAACGATTGCGGAGCCGCCTTGCGTTTCGGGCGAGACGACATTAGATGAAACGTGAAGAACGCATAAGAAATGTTTTTTAAAATTTTTTGTCAGTTGTTCAAGGTGTGCTCAAACGTGTTCTTATGCCTAATACCACCTTCGGACGTGGTTTGCAAGCACTTTGGAGCGGCTGGGGCTCTTGAGTAGCTAGAAAAATTCCTCTTCTGTCATCTCCTTCTGTCATCTTTTGCCAAAAAAAAATTCCACCTCGACCAAAAAAAATTTCGGCCAAAGATGACAGAAGGAGATGACAGAAGAGAGATTTTTTATTTTTTTTTGTACTGTCTTAACTTTTAATTTAAAGTAAAAATACACCACAAATTTACCTTTTTGCTTGGCGCAAGCTCGCGTGCTCGCTTGAATGTCAGGACCGCACAACGCGCACAACTTCTTTCACCAAGAGCTTGTCCGGATTATTGAAGCGCACAAGCAGTGTCTGCTCAAGGTACCGCACTACAAGCAAGCGTGGGAGTGCACGAAACGATGTGCTTGGAATGACTATGTGTTCTGGAACCTGCTTGCGCGGATCCAACCGCTTGCGGTCTCCGTCCTACGTTCCGCGGTTGCTTACCATATCGCTCGTGCGCACGTGCAAGACTGCCAGAACGAGCGCGCACACGTGGATGACTGGAGATCCCCCACGACGGGGCGCACGCGGTTTGAGCAGGCTGTGTTTTCTTGGGAACCTGCCATAGCATACTTTCTACTCCGAAACGGCGCGAAGCCTACGGTTGCTTTGCACCAAGAGCTGGTGAGCCAGTGCTTGAAGGAACACAC
>JAYVEE010000119.1:0-5193 GCA_043749005.1 Polaromonas sp.
GCCCGTGCCTGTTGGAGCCCATGCTAATTCATGCCCGTTCGTGGCCTCCGGCTCGTGGCGGTCCGGCTATGTCCCGCGTGTGAGTTGAATGATAGTGCACGGGGCTCTTGCTGTGCAACCATCTCTGCATTTCTTAGCCATTCAGGTTTTCAAAGACTGCCCGGAAGTCACAAGGTTCTCGTGCCCCGTGGCGCTCCTTATCAAAATTCACGCCCTTTTTTCGCCCATCCAGATAAATATTTTTGTTCTATAATACCGTATATTTCCCTAAACATGGCCATGGCATTAAATTGGGAGCTGTGGAAATCTGAAGCCGTGAAGAAAGCCACCCTACTTTTTGGTGAACCGGTTGGAAAGCCCCCTTGAGGAAAATGAAGCTAAAAATGATGCTCCCACCGCAAGTTCAGAGTACATTTGACGGAAACGCATCGGCTTGCAAAGGCACACTAGTGGCCGCACCCAACACACACCACAGCAGCCCTGACTCCATTAGTTTTAATTTTTTTCACACTATTTTTTTTCCGAAAGCAAGGCCCCCCTTCAAAATGCTTCGCCTAGCACCAAGGCCACACCCTCACTTTACGCAGATCCTAGAACAAGGCCATGGCCATGTTTAGGGAAATGTACGGTATCCAATTCCAATTACGTTTTTTTATTTTGTTCTATTTTTTTACATTTTTTTTTCTTTTGATTTATTAAATGCAATCTTGCACCTCAACATGTGTGGTGATAAGCCTGCATTTGAAAGTGCTTGGAAAGCAGTACAGCGCTGATTTTCGTTCAAAAGCTATGATTTCTCGCACTAGAGGCTTGCGCTCGTGTGCACAACGTATCTGTGCACATATAAATGCAAAAAAAGACAAGTTTCAGTGGTTTAGGGCTGGTTCACTTGAGCTGAGAAATCTTTTGTTTTTGTTTTTGCCCTATACGATTTCTTAATGCATACAGCTCAGGCCTGATACGATTTGAGCTGCCCTATACCAGTTGGCTACACAGATTTCGGTACACATAGGGGCCGTTTACGGTAATAACATGATCCTCCGGGTCTGAACTAACCAGCGGACAGCCCGCTCAAATACAACTGCCAGCGGAAAAGTTTCCTGTCAACGCACTCTTGACACTTGACCGATAGCTATGTCATCATCGCAAATACTTCATAAAATCGTCGTTGGCGACCCAAGAAGCAAGCGTGTACCTCCAACTGTTGGACATCAGAAAGTCGCGTGCATCTTGCCACTCCTTCTCATTGCCGTACAACAAGTTGATAGCCGCAGCCATGTCCCGCGGCGCGTCCTTGCTGATCATGCGGATGCCAGTTTGCCCTCCCTCGAAACCATACCCTCCCTCAACTGTGGTCACAACAGGAACACCATAGCTAAAAGCATCATAAACTTTGGTGCTGATACCAGTGCCACCAATCATGACGGGCGCCACAAGAATGCGCGTCTCTTCAAGCACCGTGCGGAGGTCATCAACATGCGGAATGATGTCAGCCCCCCCAATCCCAGCTTCCTTGACCATGAAACTCCAGTGCTCCGACCCGATGAGCGTCAGCCGCGCGGTTGGGAGCGTTATCGACGGATGCACCTGCGACAGAAACCAGCGCATTGCGAGAATATTGGCTGGATGGGAGGAACCAATGTATGTCAATCGGTCCCTCATAGCATAACTATTGGAGAGCGCCATCGGCGTGATGGTATACGGCAGCACCGACACAGGTGAGTGCGACATGGAGCGGAACGTGGCTGCGTCCATTGACGAGATGGCAAAAACCGTCGAGGCGCGGCTGTACAGCAGCCTCTCAGCGAGGAGTGTTGTGTTGCACGTATGCGACGTCAGCGGAGTTGATATTTGCTTGCACCGCACATTATGCACGTCATCGGTGATTACCAACAGTGGTTTGCTGACGCACGCGGCCTGATGGCCGAACAATCGGCCAAGCGACATATGACGGTCATCGCCCGTCCAATCTCGCCAAAACCATGCGTGCAATATAACAAGGTCTGTAGATGCGTGGCATGCGTGCAAAAGTGTCTCGGTCAACTTTAAAGGATTCAGGTCGAGCACAGTTTTGATGTGCAGTGCGTCAAGCCGCCGACGCATAGACGAGTCGCGGAACGGCGCCTCGCGCACAACGAGCGTCAAGGTATGCCCGTTTGCACGCATGAATTCGAGCAACTGGAGCAGCCGAACATGGCCGCCCTCGGACAGAAACGGCATGGCTTCCGCCAACACAACAATGTTCTTGTGGTGCAAGGGCGTGTTGCCTGTAAAATACAGGTTGTTATACAGCCCCATGGCTCCGAGCCCCAACCCAGCAATTACCTGCTTTTCGCATGTCAAGTCTGTGTGACCGTGTCGCCCGCCGCCCTCGACGGCTGTCATTGTAAACCGCACAGCCGGTGCTCCTTCATAGTGGACAACAACAGCTCCACCAATGGAAGCCCGCAAGAAGAATGCCCACACGCTACAGGCACCATACGACGACGCCGAAAAGCCGCCAAACTGAGAATGCAGCGTGGCACGCCACAGCGGTGAAAAATGGACCAGGTTGTCAGACCGTGTGACAACCCCAGATGAAGTGGTTTGCACCAGAAAAGACGGAGCCACATCGCCCGATATGACGGTGTTGGACCACCACACACCCGCTGCGTTGCCGCCAGCGTCCAAAACGCGCACGGGGAACGTGACAACATCCACATTTCCCTGACTAAAATACTTCGTCGCCTCCTGCAGCGCTAGATTTTCACGGCGCATCTCCAAGCTCGCGTGCGTTATCAGGTGCCCGCGTGCATACGTTGAGATAAGGACGTCCCAGACGACAAACTCACCAGGATCTCGTGGGAAGAAGACAATACGAAAGGCGCAAC
Source organism: Polaromonas sp. (assembly GCA_043749005.1). GTDB lineage: Bacteria > Pseudomonadota > Gammaproteobacteria > Burkholderiales > Burkholderiaceae_C > Polaromonas. The sequence continues at coordinate 2,871 of JAYVEE010000119.1, forward strand.
CCCGCTTGTTGGACTTGACGGCCCCCAAGACGGCGTCGGCCACTGCGTCTGTAAAGACGGCAATAACGAATTCAACAATCGGGCAGGCAAACTGTTCGTTGACGTTTGCCACCCAGTCCGCAATTAAGTTCTGAGAGGAACCACGAATTGAGCAAAGTGCCGTTACTTTTGGGTCCTCAGGAGCTCGGGGTGACTCGTACAGCAGCCCATTCAGCTGGGCAGTCTGAACGAACGGGCCAAGCCACCAAAAAAGAAGTGCAACCCTGCGCAAGCGGGGAAGCACGTTGCCGCGCATGTCGCAATGCAGTTGTACGTGGGCAAGTTAGTTGTGCCAAGCCTCAGAGTTCTGAAACAAAGTTGGCATTCACTATTTAGACCGTGCAGCAAAAGCTCATAAGAGAAGGGTATAGAGAAGAAAATATCTTCTTCGATTCCTGGTAGCTGGTTCCGGAGCCGGGTCGCACCGGTCTTGACGGCTGGGTATGGTTGAAACCCACAGAAAGCAAACTGCCCCGCCACGGGGTAGTTTGGAAACCAAGCTATTCAAGCCCGCTGCGTGTACCGACGCTATACCAGCTTGTTTGGCACATAAAGTTGTGCAGATGCAGGTCCATGCCGCGCGCCGCACGGGTCTACGACCGCGTGCACGGATGCGAAAAGTGTTTTCCCTTCCTTCATCACGAGCCGCAAAGGGTTCTCCGTGTACCTACGATAGCGCACGCGACGCGTCTCATCAAACTGGCCAGGAAAGGACCAACAACCAGGGCGTAAGGTGCTGAGGTGTGTGCGAAATAGGTGTGAGCGAGACGGACAGTGAAACCATACAGCACGTGTGCCCGCTCCATCAAAAAAACACGCAAGCGTTGCTGGTACAACTAGTTCAACGTGCCGCCGCTAATTGCTAGGTGTGTATGGAAGCGGACAAGGACGGACAACAAAAAATCTTCCCAAAATTTTCGCATCTTTATGTGCAAGTGGCGTGTCTTCTTCGCGCTGCTTGTTTGTGTTCCGTTAGAGCAATGCCACGAGCGGACGACACCACGGTGCCCGTTCTTCAAAAAAGAAAGCGACGAGGCGCTGCTGCCGCAGCCTGGGTTTCAACGGCCACTCTTCGTTCCTTAACGGTGCCTACAACGTGACGTCTGCGTCGTGTAACGGCGCGGCGTAGCCGCTGCCACCGACCAGCGAGAGAAGGTGCGCGCGCCGCGTTGTTCTGCCTCGATACGTGTATTGCGATGCGCCAGGGCAAAGAGAACGCGACGAGGCCCGGGCGCTCATTACTCGTCTCTTGCTTCCAGTGCGCCAGGGCTCACGCCAAGCGCCTGAGCTCTTGCCATCGACGTCATTGTGCGCCAAGGCTCACGCTAGACACCGGACGTGCTATTGCTGGCTGTTCGTTTCTCATGTTCCTGATGTCGTGTCAGCCGCAACACTTCTGCTGCAGGTGCCGGCGACGCGCTACCGTTTGGTGTGCTGCGCACGCTGCTTGACTTGCACGGCGTCCTGGTTCTTTCGGCCAAGCAAACGGCGTCCGGGCGTCGCGCCCCGCGCAGCTTTATGTTCACTTCCAGGTCCCGTACGCGGCGCTGTTTCCGGAAGGCGTGCATGGCAGAACATGCACCGCAAGTTGCAGGAGCAGGAGCCCGCCTACTCGTGCTTCGTTCGTAGCTTGTGAGCCTTGGCTTCCACGCTCATAGCCTTCTTCACCTTGCGGCTGCGCGGGCCGTGGTGCTTCTGCTTCTCGGAGCTCTGCGTCGCTGCGTGAGACCGCATTTGTGGCCGTGTGTTGAACAGCCTGGTTTTTAACTTGACAGCCACGCGTTTTTACCCTGCCTCCCGCCCGGTGCGACGCGCCTAGGCCTTCGTGTTGGTCGCGTCCATGAGGCCGGCCTGCTCCTTCATGGTCAGGCGCGCTTGGGAGGCGGGAATAGTGCGTCAACGGCCAGTTCACACCTACCCGCCGCGCCGCAGGCCGCAGCCACGTGTTGGCCTTTGTTGTGCACGTGTTTGACGCACTTCTGCAGCTTGAGTTCCTCGGAAATAGGGGCGCGCAGCTGAGAACAGAAATTAATTTTTTTTTATGCTCTCAGTGGGTTTCAACCATACCCATTGACGGCTGCCTGGGAAGAAACGAGCCCCCCCCCTATCGTTTCACATTTTAAAACGTCGTTTCACGACGCAGCGCGTTTTACGCGTTTAATTCAGATGGGTTAATTAGGGATAATAAAAATCCCCCCAAGTGGGGGAAAACAACTTCCACACGTCATTCAGCCCTCCCGAGAGCCGCCATTCATGCGCAGCGCTCGGCGAGGAGAGCGTGGAC
>JAYVEE010000120.1:0-5125 GCA_043749005.1 Polaromonas sp.
GTATGGCGCTGATTATGGCGAGTGCAATTGCTGCGACGATATTACGAGCAAAGGCCGTACCAAACGCGCCCGCCGAAGAGCATTAATTTTTAAGGACATCTTTTATGACTTACGACCTGCTGATATCTGCCGAGCAATTGCAGGAACTGATCGCAAACAAAGCCTCAGTACGCATTTTTGACTGCACGTTTGACTTGGCCGATGCCGCTTCAGGCCACCAGCAATTTTTGGACGCGCACATCCCAGGCGCAGTTTATGCGCACCTAGACACGGCCTTGAGCGACAAGCACGGCACGGGAGTTTCAGGCGGCAGGCATCCGCTTCCTGAACGGGAAAAATTTGCTACCTGGCTGTCCAGCATCGGTATGGGCAACGACATGCAGGCCGTGGTTTATGACCGCAACGGTGCCAACTACTGCGGGCGCCTGTGGTGGATGTTGAAATGGGTTGGCCATGCCAAAGTAGCGGTACTGGACGGTGGTTTGCAAGCTTGGCAGGCTGCGCATGGCTCTGTTGCAAGTGGCCAGGAACCTGCACACTTTCAAACTGGCTTCAAACTTGCACCTGAATTATCCACATTGATAGCTACTAAAACTGTAGCAGATAACCTGGGCAGACCCATCCAAACGCTGATTGACGCACGCGGCGCACCACGCTTTCGCGGCGAAGTAGAACCACTCGACCCGATTGCAGGCCACATCCCCGGCGCGTTAAACCGTCCTTTCAGCCAAAACTTGGGCGAAGACGGCAGATTCAAACCTGCACAACAATTAAAGGCTGAGTTTGAAACGCTGCTGGCAGGTCGCGACCCGACAAGCGTGGTGCATCACTGCGGCAGCGGAGTAAGCGCTGCGCCGAACATTTTGGCCATGCAGCTTGCCGGCCTTGGAATGACCGGTTTGTACGCAGGGAGCTGGAGCGACTGGTGCAGCGATGCCAATCGCCCCATGGCTCAGGGATAAGCCAGAACCATCCAGAACAATTTAAAAACGATTCTGGGTGACTTATTTCATGCCACTGCCCTGCGTCATCGGCGCTGGCATGCTAGAACCCATGGTGCTGCTGCCCATGCTGCTTGACCCCATGGGGGTGCTGCTGCCAGACGTGGAGCCGTACGAACCCATTGCGCCAGACGACCCAGACGAAGAGTTGGACGAGTCGATCGAAGGTGTTGTCATGGGCGCTGGTGCTGGCACAGTGCCTGTATCGCCCACTTTTTTGCCACAAGCACCCAAGGCCAGTAAGGCCACAAGCGCAACAGTCGTGATCACAGCAGTTTTGATATTTGGTTTAACCATGAGGATTACTTGAGTGACGAATGGATTTCACAGGTCGTGGCAACTTGGCCTGAAGACCAGCAAACGAACCATCAATTTATATATCACCCACGTTTCCCCCATGAGAGTAAGTCCTGTGCCGATGTAGGCAAAATGCCACTTGCGCGGAACGCTGCAAAAAAGGTTAGCGGCTGTGCGCAACACCGCTTATCAACGTGACCAAAACAATTCCTGCCAACAGCCAGGCAATTTGGGCCGCGGTCTCACTCAAGGCAGCTCTTTTTTGCAATTGCGGGATTAAATCAGCGAGCGCCACATAAACAAAACTGCTGGATGCCAGGATCAGGAAAAACGGTAAAAACTCATACAGCTGCTCTACCAGTGCATAACCCAGCACACCGCCCAGTGCGGTTACAGCTCCGGCCATCGATACTTTAACAATAGCTGTGCGCTGGTTGTTATTGGACGATTGACGAAGTACCACCAAGTCGCCCATGTGGTGGGGCACTTCATGCGCCAGCACGGCCAATGACGCGACGATGCCTAACCGCATGTCAGCCATAAAAGCTGAGGCGATCAAAATTCCATCGCCAAAACAATGCACGCTGTCGCCGGCCAGTACCGCCCATCCGCCAGAAGACTTGGCCCCCACACTCGTCGCTTCGCGTACTTCTCTGCCACTTGAGGGGGCTGAACTTGTTTGAGGAGGCTCTTCGCTGAGTTTTATATCGAGGTCGTGAACATGCCCACTTGAATGCCCATGCCCGTGATCATGCCTTGCGCCGTGTTCATGGCCTACGCCATGTTCATGTCCGTGATGCCACAGTTCAGCTTTGTCGAGCAAAAAGAAAAATACCAGGCCAGCCAGCAATGTGGCAAACAAATCGTGCGCGCTGGCCTGACTTTCAAAAGCCTCAGGCAGCAAGTGCATGAAGGCCGTGGCCAGCAAGGCGCCCGCAGCAAGACTCAGCATGTGCTGGGTATATTTAGCCAAAACGCCAAAGCTGAGTACCGCCGCCAGCCAGACGCTACCGATACCAGCAGTCAGGGTACCCAAAATAATTGCTATTAATATCATAGCTGCTTGCGCCCGTATTTATTGGGCTAAAGGTCTAAGTAAGTGATAAAACGTCAAAAAAGCCACCGCACGTTGCCGTGGGCGGCTTTTTGATGTGAGGCTAGAGTCTAAGCCAACTGCGGTGACTTACTTCGAACCCAAGTGCGGCAGGCTGCTGTTACGCCACGCCGTAGGTCTTGAACCAGGCCAACGCGCGCTTGAAGCCATCGTCTGCTGCTTCCTTGCGGTAGCTTGGCCGATAGTCAGCGTGAAAAGCGTGCGGCGCATCTGGATAAATCACAAACTCAGACGCCTTGGCCGCTGCATTGCCTTTGTCACCTGCATCAAGCAAAGCAGCTTTCATCTGGTCTATTGTGTTGAGCGGAATGCCGCCGTCTTTTTCACCATACAGGCCAAGTACGGGCGCGTTGATTTGTGCAGTCATGTCAACCGGATTTTTAGGTTGTAGCGGATTGGGTGTGCCCACCAGGCGGCCGTACCAGGCAACACCTGCCTTGACGTTTTTGCTCTGCTCCGCGTACAGCCAAGTAATGCGGCCGCCCCAGCAAAAGCCGGTGATGCCGACTTTTTTCAGGTCGCCGCCGTTGGCACCTGCCCATTTGACAGCGCCGTCCAGGTCTGCCAGGACTTGCTCATCAGGCACTTTGGACACGACTTCAGTCATCAGCTTGGTCATTTCGCCATATTTGGTCGGGTCACCCTGGCGGGCAAACAACTCAGGCGCAATTGCCAGGTAGCCGGCTTGCGCAAAGCGTCGGGCGGTGTCGGCAATGTATTCATGCACGCCAAAAATTTCCTGAATGACCAAAATCACTGGCAAATTTGTTTTGCCCGAAGGCGCTGCGTAAAAAGCGGGCACTTTGAAGCCGTTGACTTCAAATGTGGTTTCGCCTGTTTTCAGGCCGTCAGATGATGTTTTGATCGCCGTTTGAGCCATGATGGGCATGGCAGTGGCGGCGTAGCCCACACCCAGAGCAGCTTTCAAAGCGGTGCGGCGGCTGGCCCCAGCTTCTGTGCTTTGTCCAGGCAGCAAAGCGTCGAATTCGGATTTTTGGTCTTGGTTCAGCATGTGAATTTCCTTGGGGTTTGTTTGAAAAAGTTAGCTTACAGAAAAGTTTGTCTCGGCGACCGAGTCAACACACCCAAATATATTTACGCCATTGGCGGTTAAACGATCTGGATGCTCAGCTCAGGCAAGCCCCAACATGATATTCAATAACGTCGCCCTTGACCATTAACCCGACGTTTTCAGGCGTCCCTGAGTAAATGATGTCACCAACAAACAGCTCAGCTCGAGTCTGGTTTGGCCCAACCTGAAAACCGAACTCTTTCTACCAGCAACATGTGAGGCGCTGTCAACGCAGCCAAGCCAATCACAACAAACTGAACAATGCGCATGTCAAGCGGCGCGCTATTAACAAAAGTCCAGGTCAGTATCCCAGCCGCTACCACTGCCACGGTAGGTACAACGCTGGTCAGCAACAACTGACGCGTTGGCAACCCAGCGTAATGCTTTGTGCGTAACGAATGGCGGGAACTGTGCATTGCACAGAAAAACACTGCAAAACCAAGCAACGGCGGTGCCGCAATCGCCAGCAGACTGCTTGAAGCGATTTCCAGTGTAGTCAGCCAGTTACGCCGCCAGGTAAAAAGCAGCACCAGCAAAATCCCGGTTACCCAAGGCCATGCAAAAAAAAGTAAGGCACTGACAAAACTGTCGGCAGCAGCTGCACCCACCAAGAAACTGAACAACTGGGTCATGTCATTTGCATGCAGCAGTACGGGCAGAACAATCACTGAACCACCGTATAAAACCCGAGCAGCCCAGTGTGTGCCTGACACCGGATCGCCCGAAAAATGCGCCGCAGAAGCGATTAAAAAGACTGCCAGAAACCAGCTCGGAGCCAGAACCCAAAACACGATCACCAATATTCCTAATCCAACATACAGCGCAACAAAAGCGAGCCAGCCTGCAAATGAATGGACAGCGTACAACCGACGCGCAAATATCGGGTCCAGCGCACCATGCGGTACGCCCAAAACCACTACCAACGCTAAAAAAACAAACAACTCTATTTGCGGGTCAAGCCGGGGCAACAGGAAACAGGCAGCCGCCACCAGCAAAGCCGAAACGCTGAATACCACGCCTTGTACTTTCAGACTGTTCACTGCACCTCAAGCAAAGGCAAAACGCTACGATTTTGCCTGGTACGACCTGTCAACGCACGCAGCAAAGGCCTGGGCAGCAAAGCGGCTATGACACGAACGTAATCGGCAAGCGTGGCACGGTCACTGAGAAAGCGGATCAAGCTCTGGTTGTCTGTACCAGCAAAGAGTGCAGTAAACAGTTCAGGCGCAGCCTGCGGATGCGCGCGCACAAGTTTTAAAAATAATGCATCCATGGCACGAAGTATCAAACCATCGGGAGCATGCCCTACCGGAGCACGCCCGCTGCCAAGCGCATCAGCACAGCTCGCCGCCCAGCGCTGGATACGCGCGAAAGCATAGCCCGAACTGGGCCGCGCGCCGCCAGCAGTCAATCCCGCGAAAACATAAGATGCGTCATGACTAGAGACCGAATGCTGAGTGCCCATGGGCAACACCCCATGTTCGCTGCGAAGCACTGAAAAATCAGTATTCCCCACGCGCTGCATGACTGCTTTTGTATGTAAATCATGCAGTAGGTCGGGATTCAGCGGATCTGGACCAAAAACTGTGAACTCCAGCAATGCCCGTCGGGCTGTCGTTGGCAGCACATAGACAAAAGAAA
>JAYVEE010000121.1:0-5122 GCA_043749005.1 Polaromonas sp.
CAGCCACGAACACGACAAGCTACCCGCTGGTCAGCGGCACATTCCCTGCGGGCCTGACATACAACCCCGCGACCGGCAACATCTCTGGCACTCCTACGACTGTAAGCGCTGTGGTGCACATGGTGTCCGCAGTCGGGCCGGGGGGCACAACCAACGGGCCGAGCAACACGCTTACGGTTAATGCGGCGGGAGTGACTCACGGCGATACGTTCATCCGCGCAGACTCCGCGACCAGTCTCGGTGCCCCGTCTGACGGCGGTGTGGCGTGGGCTGTGTACGGAACTGCCACGTTTGGAATCTCTGCAAACAAGGGCTACGTTGTCAGTTCGACGGGAGATGTGGTTGCCCTGCGCAATACGGGTTCGGCAGTGCAGGATCACACGATAGACATTTTGTACAGGTCGGGGGCTGGCTGCGGAAACATAGTGCGGGCGGTAAGCGATCAGTCTTATGTGTTGTTTATGCCTGACCCCGCCGGATCAACTGGTTGGCAGGTTTACTCGCGCGCTTCCGGTGGATACTTGTTAGAGGGGACGCTAGTTGGCCCTACACCTGTCGATGGCACTACATACACCACGCGGGTTACTGCATCCGGGTCAACGTTGACCGCCTATGTGAATGGTGTAAGTCTTGGCGTAGTCGCATTGACCACAGCTTCAAATCTAGCATACACGCAAGTAGGCATTCGGCAGAACGGAGCCAACGCTACTACGCGGTTTGTTAATCAAGTCTGGGTTTGAGCATGAGCGCGATAAGCAACGCCATCAAGGCGTACTTTTTAAGCCAAGTGCCAGTCGCCGTCGGCGGCGCCACCCGCCTGTCGTCGCTGTCCCTCACGCCCGGTGCCCCGTTGACCATCTCCGTTGGCATGACGCTGCTGGTGGACAAGGCAATGAATGATGCCGAGTACATCGGCTATATCGACAATTACGGCACCATTCAATTTGACAGCACTATGGCCGGCGTTCGACTGCTGACATACGGCATCAGGAGTTATGACGGCGCTCGCGTTAATCTCGGCACGCAGGCAAGCCCTTACGCCAACGAGGGCGGAAAGCTGCACCTGTGCGCCCCGCCGTTCACTGTCAGCGGCAATGCAGGCGGTGGGCCAGTAGTCAAAGGGTTTACCCACGACCTTACGACAGATGTGGCAACCGGAAACAACGGCGGCACGAACGACTACGGCGGCATCAGTCGCGGCTTCATCTTTGAGAATGGTGCGGCCTGTGAGATGTACTGTGCTCGTGCGCCGATTCAGGCACGGCTCGCAGCGGCAGTGGTGGCGGGGCAGACAACGATCACGATTGATCGGCTCGTCACCATGCCAGCCGGCGCCGATGTAATCGTGGCGACTGACGGCTTCTACAATACTGCCACGCGTTCCGAAGTTCGCACGCTGGCAGTCGCTGCGGTGAACACCAACACGCTGACTTTGAATGCTGCTCTGACGTTCGCGCGTTTCGGCCGTAACCAGTACATGACCGACAACGGTGTGAGCCTTACCGCCGATGCGTTCACGCTCAAGACTGTCGGCAACCCCGCCGGCATGAAGACAGACGCCGCGATGACGGCACTGCTAGAGACGGCTGCATTCGTCACGATCAGCATGCCGAACTTTGAAATCGCAGCATACGACCTCCCAAGCCAGAATTACATAGCCGCTTCCGGGCACGGCTTTAACGGCATGAAGATGGGGCTGCGTGGCAACTGCTTACTCACGAACGTAGGCATGCGCAACTATGGGCAGCTTGGGCTGCTAGGCCGATATGCGTGGCACTTCCACGTCAATAGCTGGAACGCTGACGGTACGGCCAAGACGGACGGGTATCTCGGCACCAACAAGTTTGCACCGGGACAAGCGGTACTCAACGGGTGTGTAGGCATGATCGGCCACAACCGATTTGCAGTGTTTCATGCCGTGCTCGGTGCCGAATACAGGAACTGCATCAGCTATCGCTCTAAGGGCCACCCGTTCTTATATGAGGATGGTTCAGAGCAAGAAAACGTCATGGACGGAAACCTCGCCATCGGGTTTGAAGACCCCGGCACAGGAAACCGTCTCAAGACGCATGACAAAGCGCCCAGCGTCGATCTTGGCGCTCAATCTCAGTCCATCGTTGGTTACTGGTTCACTAACCCATTCAACACGAACAGGAACAATTGGGCCGTTGATTCTGTCGGCGGGCCGTTCATCAATGCCCATAGTTTCGGCCTTGGCAGGGATGTTGTCACAAGCCCTCTAGCGGATTTGCAGCGGGGATGCCTAGGCTACTCTATCAATGTTCCTATTGCCCCTGCCTTTGGGAAAATGGGTATTTGGGACGGTAACAGCGGCATGAGTTGCGCCCATTTCGCATTCAGCAACGGAGGGGTAACAAACAACTCTGGTCTCAAAACCAGAGACATCGAAAAACTCCGAATTACAAGCGATGGGGTTGCGTTTAACGGTTCCGGCAGCGCACCGAATGAGGTGTCAAATGGCATGACATTGGACAATGCAAGGTTGTTCAAGTGCCCAGGGTACAACAATGTCGTGTCGTCACCAAACTATCAGCGTTGGAAGCTAGTAGACCTGTTAGTAAGCGGCTTTTCCGGCATCACCAACACTGGCCGAGCCCTTTCGCCGCTGCACATCCGGCAGTCGTTGAACCATGAAATCAACTACCTCGCCGCGATTCGCACAATGTGCTTTGCTGCGTACCACGGCACAATGCAGTTCGTCAACGTTTGCGCGGATGGATTTACGGGCGCGGTCTACACAATCGACGGCGGTAACCACGGCGCGGTTCAAAACATCGCGGTGCAAGAGACATGGGAAGAATACGACTCGCCCGTGCTTGACTACCACATCAATAACACGGGCTGGGCTATGCGCAACAGCCGTGGCGTGTGGCAAGTTCCCCCACAGCACATGGTTTTTCAGACGACTACCTACGACTACATTGTCGGCGCTGACCCGCTCGGGCCGGGCAAAGCCATGCTCGACCGCAAACATACGCTTGGGGTGATGTTCGACGCCTACGGGTTTTTGAGCACTGGCCCAACACAAGCCGGCCAGCCGAATTGCCACGTTATGTGGAACCAACCGTATTACACAACTGGGCTTACTGTGACTCTGTTGCAGGGCAACCCCGAATCGTGCTGGACGACGATTCCGTTTGTCGGGCTTGACGTTGATGTAGCGTCGTACAAGGATGTTAGAAACGTCGTGCAGCGAACCACATCCGCGGGCGTGCCTATCGCTGGTGCCCTGCTGGACATTCAAGCGGGCGCCGGCTATTCGGTGCTTGGTCAGCGCAACTATGCGTTCATCATCGGCGGCTTTACGACTTGGACATGGCCGGGTTCCGCGGTGCCGGCAACCCGCATTAGCGGCAGCGAATACTGCGCCGGCACGGGCAACAAGTGGGTGAAGGCAAACCCGTACCTCAACACCGCAACCGATGTCTCGCACATCGGCATTTCTTGGGCGGGTGCAACGGCTGTCTTCCGAGACATCAGCAACACGCGCGCCTATGTGTCCGATGTGACTATCACTTCACTTGCGACGCTCACCGCATCGAGCGGTAACAAACTCTGGCTCGACACTGCAAACCAGCTTTGTTGGGTCAAGAAACGGCCCGGCTCATCCGGCTATCAATGGAGCCTTGACCTGACATGAAAATCCTACTACCTCTCGTGCTTTTTTTGTGTGGCGCAGCGCACGCCGACCCTGCGCCTGTTGGCGCTGTCGAAAAGATGATGGCTCAGTCTGAGTTCTACATGCACTGCGGTGTGTGCAGGGTTGAGCGAGGTCCGTTTTCATCGGCTACGCAAACCATATTGTTCCCGCCGCCCGTTGGTGCTCGTCAAATCAGTGCGGCGAACTACAACTGGATCAAAGAGGCGGGCAGTGCAAATGGGGCAAGCGGCCTGTATGTGATGACGGAACGTGTCCAGCAGGCTTGCGCGGTCTGGTCGAGCGATGTCTGCCTAGCGGTGCGCGCACTGTGGCAACAGGCATGGCCGCAGGGCGAATGCATCGGCACGGACGGCAAGGTCTACAAAGCAGTGCAGCAATGAAAGGCCAGCAATGACACACGAAACCGACATGCAGGAAGAAGCACGGGCACGGCACGGCGTTAAGTTCGACGGGACGGTAAACCTCGGCCACATTCTAACCATGTTGGTTATGGTCGGTTCGGGCGCGAGTATGTATTTCAGCCTTGACAAACGAATCAGCAAGCAAGAGGACATGGCGCCTTTTGTCCAAAGCTCACGCGATGCGCAAGACGCGCGGGTGCAGACTCAATTGCAAACGCTTTCGTCGGACGTGAAAGAGGTTAAATCCTCAGTGGACAAAATGAGTTTGGCGGTGCAAGTCCAGCGAGAAGTCACAAGCGCGACTAAGGGCAACAAATGAAATTCATCGCCCCATCATGGAAGATTGTTATGCTTTACGCGGCACTGTCGGTGCTCACGTTCGCGGTCGCTATGCTTATCGCCAGTAAATACGATTACATACAAGAACAGAAGTTGGAGGCATGGCTGTCTTACGTGGGCGCTCCGTGGGAAGTTACAAACCAGCCGCGCCCCGGCGATGCGATCGTGTTTGAAGTCTCGCGTTGTAACAACAGCGGGCGCGGCAGAAGTTACGCTGTTTCCCGATTTATGATTAACACTAGGTCAGGAAGACGAACCATTCTTCCGGCCAGTTTAGTGTCTATTATTTCAGGTTGCAGCAAGGAAATAAACGCAATCAATATTGTTCCGATGGGCACCACGCCGGGGACGTACTTTCTCGAAGGCTACGCCGAAGTGGACAACGGGCATGTCCCGGTGACGGTGTACTGGTCAACGCAGCCGTTTGACGTGGCGGCGCCATGACCTTTGACGTTGTGGGCGGGCGCACATTCATTCTCACTGTCGGTTGCGGTGTCGTTACCTCTACCATGCGTTGGTTTGAGAAGCTCGACAATGGTTCGTGGACGGCTGTGATTATTGCCAGCGTCTGCGCGTACATCGCAAAAAGCGGTTGGGATGAACACACAAAGGTGCGCGCCGATCTTCAGCGCGACATTGCTACAACGCAAGCAACAGCCTCACCCCCTGCGACTGTTGACCAAGTAGCACAGTGAGCGTA